>DATBUB010000289.1:0-5975 GCA_036516555.1 Bacillaceae bacterium | reverse complement strand
TCAATAAACGCTTCCAGCTTGTCCAGTGATGTCAAATTCTCATTGCACACCTGGCTATCCTGACATATGGTATTGCCCCTCTTGACAAAGGTGCCAGCCGCTTGCCCTTTCGTTTCGGTCATGAACATTCCCACCGGTGCGTGACGGTTGCACACCATACAAATGCCCTTTTGGCTGGAGGGGCGGAAGGTTCCATACAAGCCTGCAAGCTTGTTTCGGTATGGAGCCACGATAAATCGCTTATTTGTCCCTTTGTCGTCCCAGCTCAAATAAGAAATCTCCTGAAAATCAACCTTCTCAGCCGGGCCTTTTAGTTTTTTCACCTTTGGATACAGCTTCTTCAATGTTTGTTCTGTTACCTTTTTGAAAGGAATGACATAAGGTTTTATTCCGGCGAGAAAATCCTCTGCCTGATGGCTGTCCCGGACGTCCGCAATCGAGGCCAGCAGCTGTTTCTGCTCTGTATCTATCTCGGGAAAAAGATTCAGCACTTTCTCAACGGCAAGAGATTTCAGGGCAGCCAGTACCGCTGTGTCGTTTACGGTTGAATGTCCATTCACCAAATGCTTCGCCTGAACTTTTATAAAATTAAATTGGTCATTTCTGATAAAGGTTTCCATTTCTTTTGCCATGTTAGCCAGCTCCTTATATTTTGTCTTTTGATATAAGTCACAAAGCCATGTATGACGAAATGGCCTTTACAATTGCGGGCGATAAAATCAATATCCTCCCCATGCAAAGTATCGCCTTCCGAATACAGGCTTTGCATGAGCCGCTGCAGACTCTGGCAAAAAGGTCTTCTTTGCCATGATAGCCTCACCCCCTTTAATGGATGGAAACACCTTTTTTAGGTGTAAAGATTAATTTTTACACATTTTTCAAAATAGCTATATTCTCATAATGGTTTTTGCGCTATAGTATAAGAAACATCCAAATAGTGTCAATCTTTCACAACATCAATCAACGCAGTGTGAATATCAATAAAATAGGTTTCCAGCAAGCCAGCTAGCTTGTCATCAAGCGAATAATATTCACTATCTGCTTTTTCAATGAGGGAATAAAACGATTCTTCGACAATCTCACCCTTCTCAAGAGCAATGGATAATCGCCACATTTCCTCGCCATACTTTTTCTCGATCGCCGCATACTCGTGAGCACCGATTTTCTCCAAAATCCCAGTCAGCTGCTGCAAATATTCCTTGATACCCATTTCTTGGACATACTCGGAAAACCAAGTGAATAAGCTCTCATGGCCGCCGCTTTCCAACTCCGAGTAATACTGAAAAACAGTGAAAGCTTCGTTGGCCACTGTATTTTCTGTGGGAAAATCATATCCGCAAACGGTATGGACCATCGCATTCCATATATCATCACGCTCTCTCAAATCATTGCGTCTCATTTTCGGTTTCAAAAAGAGCTCTCCCCCTGCATCTTTATTTATTCCATCATACATTCTGCAGGACGTCTAAAGCGAGAGGTTTTTTCAATTTTACTATTGCCATACAGGAGGCATTCTCATGAAAAAAGCATTCTTGTTTTTACTCATGATATGGATGATAGCAGGTTGCAGCAATGACACGGTCATCACCCCATTGTACGAAGGGAGAAACCTGAAAATAGGAGTGATTGGCGATGCTCCTGATGTCAGGGAGGAACACATCACCTTCAATCCCATCACTTTCGATGAAATGGCTCAGGGAAAACAAGGATTGGCTCGATTTGATGCGGTCTTCATCATGAAGGAACATCACCACGAAGCGGCTGAAAGTCCATATGCAAAGGTCTACCGCACTGCAGGGATTCCATTTTTCTATATCGAGTCCGAGAAAAGCCATATTCCGTTTGTCCATGAGGACATTGCGTATGATGATGCTGATGATTTCAACTCAGGGGATTTTGCAGCAGGGTATTACCAAACTGGCAGATATAACGGCCAAGGGTGGAGCTTTGGACTCTATAACGGTAAAAAGAATAAACCCAATGTCTTAGGAGCTTACACACAGATATTCATAACTATTGAATCTCTTAAACCATAGTATTTACCCCAACTAAAAAAGGCTGCTGCAGCAGCCTTTTTCTTGTTTACGCATATGAATGCAGTCCCGAAATAATCAGGTTTACAAACACCTGGTTGAACACGATGATCCCGAAGCCTATAATAGCCATCCAGGCGGTGCGCTCTCCTTCCCAGCCCTTGCCGATACGAAGATGCAGCAAAGCCGCATAGAACAGGAAGGTAATGAGGGCCCAAACCTCTTTTGGATCCCATCCCCAGAAACGGCTCCATGCAATTTGGGCCCAAATCATGGCAAAGACCAAGCCGCCCAAAGCAAACAGAGGGAAGCCGATGACCACTACCCTGTATGTGATCTCATCCATCAAATCCGGCCTTACTTTGTTGGACAGCGGTTTAACCAAGGAAGTGATGCTGCGCCTTCCAATCAAACGAATGAGTAAATACAAAATGGTTCCTGCGAAAAAGGACCAAAGAATGGTATTGAGTTTCTGTGAATCGATTACCGGAGGCAATTCAACATAGCCGCTCCGTTCGTTAACGGCTTCATAGCCTCCATCCGTTTTCGCCACCACTTCAGAATCGGCGGGGACCGTGATGGCAGGCAGTTTATACTCTGATACCACTACCTTATCTTCGTTGTTAACGTACCGGATGCTCTTTTGGTAATCCGCCGCATTAAACGAAGTGGTGATGGCGATGAATCCTACAACAGCCACAAGGAAATACATGATCAATTCCAGGAAAAAGGTTCTTTTGCTCTTTTCCGCCGGATCGATGGTTTTTAAAAGGTAAATCAAGCCTGTTACGAATGAGATGGATAAAATGGCACTGGATGATGCAACCGTAATGACATGAATGGTCAGCCACTCACTCTGCAAAGCTGGGATAAGAGGGGATACATCTTTTGAAAAAGCATTGGCATATCCCAAAATCAACAGGGCCACAGGCAGCACAAACAGTCCAATAACGCTCTGGCGGTACAAATAATAGATGATAAAGAAGCTGCCCACGAGCATGATGCCGAAAAACGTCATGAACTCGTACAGATTGCTGACTGGGGCATGCCCGGATACAACCCATCTGCTGACAAAGTAGAAGATCTGCAGAAGAAATCCTGCAGCTGTCATGAGCAGGCCGATACCGGAAAAAAAAGTCTTCTTTTTCGATTTAACCGACAGGCCCCAAGGAACCATGGCAATCAAGTAAATCAAGAATGATATGTATAAGGCGGTACTGCTTAAATCAATCAATGAATAGCCAAACATGTTAACACCCCTAAACGTTTGTTAAAATAGGCAATTACATTCAGTATAACGCTGCCAGTCTGCATGAGAGACACTTACTTTTAACATTTATGTGACCGAGAAAAAATTAAAGGCGAGTCTTTTCCAAGCGTGTTTACGCTGAACGACCTGGAGGAACGGCTGCTGCCTTTTTGGCTTTTTCCGCTGCCACCGCTCCTATATCGTCAACCTGCAAAAGGGGTAAGAGGTTTTTACATGGACGTGCAATAGCTACAGCCCTGTATTAGAGGATGCCGAAAAATCGACAATTCCTCTTTCAAAAACAAAAATGGCGGAACTAAAAGAGATGCTTGGACTCAAATAAGAAAACATTTTGCCGTATTTCCCCGGAAATATATCGCAAAAAAGCCCAATAAGTGTGCGCCCATTCAAAAGAACTAAGCTCCATTTAACCTTAAAGTAACTCTCTTCATCAAAAATACAATGCCAGGCTGTCCTTTCTTCCGTATGCTGAGGATGGAAATTTGTTTCACGCAACGGGAGGATGAAAATGAAAAATGAAGTTAATGCTTGGCCAAATTGTTTGGCGATCAGACCGCATTGGAGAATGTCAGTTTCCATGTGAAAAGAGGAGAAATTTTCGGCTTTTTGGGTCACGGCGGATCCGGAGGAAAACAAAAACGATTAAAATCTTAACGGGGTAAATGAATCAAACGAGCGGAACTGCCCAAGTGTTCGGTAAGCCGGCGTCGAAACTCAAGCAATCGGGATTATGTTTGCTTCCGCTTACCTGGCAGGCAGAATATAAGCCAGCAAATATCGCAATAGTCACAGCTGCCATCGTTATCCCCACCTTTTTTTCCATGGGAATGGGCACATTGCTCGGGCTATTTGCAAAATCTGTCAGGGAAGCATCCGTCTTAATCATGCCCATCATCATTGTCTTCTCCTTCGGGTCATCCGCTACCGCTTGGGCGGAACGGTATCCCATATCAAAAGCAGCTGAATACTTGCCCAATATCCAGCTCTTGAATCTGGCCAAAAAAGTGGAAGATGGAGCGGGTTTTGGAGACGTCGTGATGCCTTTTGCTGTACTTGCAGCCTGGGTTGTGGTCATAGCGGCACTGACTGTTATCATTTATCGTAAACGGATGGTTGATTTACCCAAAAAAAGCAAGCGGCACAATGGAAGGATATTTCCTTGTTCCGTTTGCCTCTTATATCGCTTTGACAGCGGTGTCCTCTTTTTTGTTGATCCGATAGTGTCTTAGGGTCCTTTGCTGTAAAGCTATGATAGAAGCAAACAAATACAGCACCCCTGCAAGCAGGTATGTGTTCTGAATTCCGAAAACATCTGCCAGATAACCAATAAACAGGACAGTAAGCCCGTTCCATGGGGTCAGAAAGGTGTTTCTTGCCGCCATGACATTGGCTCTCCTTTCAGCAGGAATTGCTTCTTGAAGAATCGCCACTTGGCAAATGTCCCTCGCTTGATATAAAGGACCCATCGCTATGCACAAGA
The DNA here is from genome assembly GCA_036516555.1 of Bacillaceae bacterium. Classification (GTDB taxonomy): domain Bacteria; phylum Bacillota; class Bacilli; order Bacillales; family Bacillaceae_C; genus DATBUB01. The sequence goes on along the minus strand of DATBUB010000289.1, from coordinate 1,192 downwards.
GAACGGCCGCCAAAGGCAAGGTATTGACAGAAAAGAGAATCGTGAAAACACCCATGGACAAGCCGCTCATTCCTACGACGATTCCACTGCGTTTTGTCATTAGCCCAGAAATAAACGTAACCATGATGCTGCCTAAGATAGCGCCCATAAAGTATCCCGCATTTAACAATCCCCACCATGTTTCTCCTGCTTTCAGCACCGTGGTGGAGAAAGCCAGCAGCAAGGCTGACGTCCAAATAGGGTGTGAGATGCCCTCAATGATGTTCATAATGGTGATGCCTTTAACAACCGGGATGGCCCAAACCTCTTTCCAGGCCGATACCGGTTTTTTCTTGGCTGCCGGCTTTTCCTCCGCCAGCTTAATGGAGTATGCCAGAGACCCGGATAATATATAAAATATGCTTAACATCCCAACCATGACGGGGAGTGAAACATAGACAACAAGAAATCCGCCAATCCCCCATCCTGCCGTCATAAATAATTGTTGGACCATAACCAGCGTGCCATTTGCCCTTATGTACTGATGCGAGGGAATGATAAGCGGCAGAAGGGCAAACCGGGCCGGCTGATACCATGCATTAATAAATGAATAAAAGGCGATGCCGACAAACAGGCCGATCAATCCTGCAGTAGAATTCTGATACAAAAAAAAGCCGATTATGATTGTTAAAAGAGCCCTGCACCAACCGGAAAAATGGATAATGGACCTCATTGAAAACCGGTCTATATATTTGGCTGCAAAAAGCCCGCTTATAAATAACGATAAGGACATCAGGGCCAGAACGGCTGCAGAACCCAATGCAGAATGGGTTCTTTGATAAACCTGTACCATCACCACGACTTGCAGCAAAATATGGGCCAATGAATTTAAGGTCTGAGAAAACCATAATTTTATGAAATTAGGCTGCCTCCAAATTGGAAGCTCTTCCTGAGGCACTGGGTTCACAAGGACTTCCCTCCAACTACATTTCTCTCCTCAATCCACCATACCACAACAGATTACTTATTTGGTTTAATTACCCATTTATAGACATAAAAAAAGCCCATCTTTTTTTGGCTTTTTTGGGGTTACTATAGTTTTCATAAGTTGGTGTTTTTTCTCGCTCAGCATGAATCCCCTCAATAAAGGTATTGATTATTATTTCAAAGCTCTGATGAGTGTCAACCGCCAGCCGGAAGCCGCCCATTTGCT
>DATBUB010000288.1:0-1955 GCA_036516555.1 Bacillaceae bacterium | reverse complement strand
TATGACCTCGTTTTTGGAGTTGGACAGTCTGTAATTGCGCTTCTCGTTACAATTGCTTCGGCAAAGTTTATAAAAGGCATTTGGCAAAGAATGCTGTTCAATACCGCCGTATTCACCTTCACCATGTTCATCATTGCCTTCGAACTTAAACTGGCTCTCGGTTTTCCATTCCTCTTCACTTGGCTGACCGTTGCCGCAGGCGAGTTTGTCGTCATGATGGCAGGAATCCCGCTTATGATGGCCTTGAATAAACGCCTGAACTTTGAAAAATTGCTGTAATAATGAAGAGCTGCTGTCCAACGCGACAACAGCTCTTTTTATATATTTATTTTACCTGCTTGATCCCCATGCTTGCCAAGGCGACGTGCAGATTGGCATGAGTGTCCAAGCTGTGAAGATTCACTCCAAGGGAAACAATCGTTTGGGCGATTTCCGGACGGATGCCCGTCAGAGATGACTGGACCCCAATCAAATTCAGCGATTGAATCACTTTCAGCAGATGATCGGCTACCATCGTATCGATGATGGTGACACCCGATACATCAAGTATGAGATGTTCAAGGCCTAGCCTTACAGACTCCTGAAGAGAAGCATCCAGCAGCAGTTGGGAGCGGCGAGTATCAATTTCACCTATGATCGGAATGACAGCAATGTCTTTGGTGATGGGCACGACCGGAACCGAAAGCTCTTCCAGGGCCGTATAGGCGATTTTCATCAGCTGATCGCTGTGTTCTTCATACACCTGGCCGATGATAGTGCTGATTTCATCCAAAACCGGGTCAATGATTTTTCCGACATCAAGCATCGTAATGGGAGCAAATTTCTTTTGCCTTAATTCTTCTGTAAACACATCCCATATCACCGTACGGTAAAGTGCCAAAGAACGGAGCGCCAGTGTAAGCGGGATATGTAATTCGACCGACGCTCTGGCCACAAGCTTTGCCCAGTTGATGATTCTATCCATTATTTCTTCTTCTTGCTCTTGCAAGTATTCACCCAAGTAGATAAATAGATTTCCTTGCCACTGTTTATCAGGCGATTCATAATCAATATAGGACTGGCGGGCACTTTTTACAAACAAATCTTTTTGCAATGAAGATACATTGTTGGCCAAGACTGATTTATTCTCTATGATTTTCTTACCTATGTACTCCAATTCATCTTTCATTTTGTTTTCCCCCGATCCTCTTATATTCCTATATTATACGTTATTCCGATGGAAGTCAGAAGTTTTAGCCGTCGACTCTCTCAGTTTGCAAATATTTTCCACAAATTGTTCTTTATGCTCTGTGTATTCGCTGATCCCCTGGCAGCCGTTTAATTCAACATAGGAGTTCTTGATGTTTTCATATTCTCTTCGGCTTTCAGGAAATTGGTTCATGTAGTCCCTAAAATGTAGCAGATTCTTCCATTTCTCTCCGTCCCACTCCACCATATGGATATAATGGGTTTTGATTTGGAAGTCCTCATCCTTGAATTTAGCGAATACAATCTCGGCCTCCCTCTGAACCCTCAGCCGATAATACCCATGTTTCCGAAGCCCTTTCTCGTATAGCGAAACGGCGCTCTTTAAATCATCAACGCCCAGCAGCATATCAATGACGGGCTTGGACTTTATATGTATGATGGATGTGCTGCCAATGTGCTGAAGATGTTCCTTCTGAAGCTTCAGTTCAGGGATAATCTTTGCTCTTTCCCTTTCGAATTCATGCTTCCATTCTGGATTATAGGGCACAAGTCTTACTTCATTCCTCTCCAGTCCGAGTTCACAGCTCATTTTACGCATACACCCCATCGTTCATCCATTTTTGAATGGCGCAATTTTTTTGGAAATATACAGATATGCTCATTATATCAAAATTTCCTTTTTGGTATAAGCAGTAAGGGAAATATAGGAAGAAGGACGCGCATCCATCCCTATTATTATATTAGTTCTCCATAAGGTTTTCTGTATT
>DATBUB010000287.1:0-7355 GCA_036516555.1 Bacillaceae bacterium | reverse complement strand
AATGGTTGGGCTGCATCGATTATGATGGTTTTATTTCCTATTATTTTTATCATAGGTCTTATTATTTTACTCTTAGGTATTTATAAGAAAAATGAAGAAGAGCATAATAACTAGCTACTTGTCTCTTAAAAGGGGTTAATTCGTTCAGTGTTTTTGTTATCTAAATTATAAAGGTAAAAAGCCGCGAGACTCCTAGAATTGTTTTTACAATGTAGTGTAAATGAAAATATAGCGAAGGAGACATATGCCTTCGTGTCCAACATCCTATTTTTTGCACTGATGTGGCTCGTGCCTTGCCGGCAGAAAAGCATAGCGGTTTTTTACCATCTGGAAGAAAGCTTTTACGTCAAATACTTATGTTAATCGAGCTTTTCGGCTTACTTTACAGACCATTCTCATTAATGCCCTGTGTAACCAAGGGAAGATTGTAAAGACAACATCCATTGTTTTACGCATTGGCATAGGACAAATAATAGGCTTATTTTTGTGCACGCCTGCAATAGCGATTTTCGCTAGTTGCTGTGGAGACATCATTTTTTGTTTTTTCAATTGTTTGATCATCGACGATTACTTTCCTCAGTGTAGAGGGAATGCTCGAAGCGATCGGGCGCAAGGGATACGGCAAAGACTGCGGGCAGTGCCTGGCTTGCTTTACAGGACAGTATCCGACGGAAATTTATCCGGATACGCTGCTGCCGCATGAAAAGGAATATGCAAAGTAAGTGAATGAGAATATTGGACTAGGGGGCAATACAGGATGGCGGATGCCTACCGGAAAGCCGGAGTTGATATTGAAGCTGGTTATGAAGCGGTTGAAAAAATCAAAAAGCATACGAAGAGAACATTCCGTCCCGGTGTGATGGGGCAAGTGGGCAGCTTTGGAGGGGCATTTGACCTGTCTGAGCTGAACCTGAAGGAGCCTGTGCTTGTTTCCGGTACAGATGGAGTCGGGACGAAGCTGAAGCTGGCCTTCATGATGGACCGCCATGACACCATCGGGATTGACTGTGTGGCCATGTGCGTGAACGATATCGCTGTCCAGGGGGCAGAGCCCCTTTACTTCTTGGACTACATCGCGTGCGGAAAAGCAGTTCCGGACAAAATCGAGCAAATCGTGAAGGGAATCGCCGATGGATGCGAGCTGGCCGGCTGTGCACTCATTGGAGGCGAAACAGCTGAAATGCCGGGCATGTACTCGGAGGATGAGTATGATTTGGCCGGGTTTGCGGTCGGGGCCTGTGAAAAGGCGCAGCTCGTTTCAGGTGAATACATGGCGGAAGGCAATGTGCTGATCGGCCTTGCTTCAAGCGGCATACACAGCAACGGATACTCACTTGTTAGGAAGATCTTTCTGGAGGACAACGGCTTTTCCTTGGATGCTGAACTTCCGGAGCTGGAAGAGAGCCTTGGCGATGAGCTGCTGAAGCCGACCAGAATTTATGCAAAGCAGATCATTGCGGCACTTCGGGAATTTGAAATCAAGGGCATGGCTCATATTACGGGCGGCGGTTTCATCGAAAATATCCCAAGGATGATGCCGGAAGGATTGGGTGCCGAAATACAGGATGGCTCTTGGCCGGTACTGCCGGTTTTCCAGGCTCTCCAGCATTATGGCCAGCTTGATAGGGAAGAAATGTTCAATATTTTTAATATGGGAATCGGCCTTGTCTTGGCAGTGGATGAGGATGATGCAGAAAAAGCCGTCGCCTTTTTTGAGGAACAGGGAGAAAAAGCCTACCGGATCGGCCGTGTGGTTGAAGGCAACGGCGTGAACTTTGTCAATACGGGGCTGAAATCGTGAAGAAACTGGCTCTATTTGCATCAGGGAACGGGAGCAATGTTCAAGCGATTATCGATGCCATTGAGTCAGGGCGGCTCCACGCTGCAGCCGTCTTGCTCGTGTGTGATAAGCCGGGGGCATATGTCATAGATCGTGCAGAGCGGGCAGGGATTCCTGCCTTTGTTTTTCATCCGAAGGAATACAGTTCGAAGGAAGAGTACGAAAGTGAGATCTCCGGTCTGCTGGATAATGCCGGCATAGATTACGTGGTGCTGGCGGGGTATATGAGGCTGATTGGGCCCACCTTGCTGGAAAAGTACCGCGGCAGGATCATTAATATTCATCCATCCCTGCTCCCTTCCTTTCCGGGAAAAGACGCCATCGGCCAGGCGGTTCGCGCAGGCGTGAAGGTTACGGGCGTCACCATCCATTTTGTCGATGAAGGCATGGATACGGGCCCCATCATCGCCCAGCGCGCGGTGGAAATCTCGGATGGGGATACGCTGGAAGAGGTCACGGAAAAAATCCATAAGGTTGAGCACGGATTTTATCCGGACACACTAGGAAAACTATTTAGTGATAATTGAATGAATGAAGGAATCCAGCTGTTTGCAAGGCAGCTGGGGAATTTTTTTACGGAGGTGCCGATCAGCATGAAAAGAGCGCTTATCAGCGTTTCAGACAAATCAGGTGTGGTTGAATTTACAAAGGGGCTCATTGAGCTGGGCTTTGAGATCTGGTCTACGGGTGGGACGAAAAAGGTGCTGGAAGAGAACGGCCTGCCTGTTATCGGAGTGGATGACATTACGGGCTTTCCCGAAATTTTGGAGGGAAGGGTAAAGACTCTGCATCCCGTCATCCACGGCGGATTGCTGGCCAGGAAGGGCGATGCCCGCCACATGGAACAGCTGCAGGAGCAGAACATTCAAACCATCGACCTTTTGTGCGTTAATCTGTATCCTTTCCAGCAGACCATCGCCAAACCTCTTGTTACGGCAGAGGAAGCAATTGAAAACATCGACATCGGCGGACCGACCATGCTCCGTGCAGCTGCCAAAAACCATGAAAGTGTCGCTGTCGTGGTGGATGCGCTGGATTATGACGGAGTGCTTGCTGAATTGCGTGAGCAAGGCGATGTATCATTTGAAACGAAAAGGAAGCTGGCTGCAAAGGTGTTCCGCCATACGGCTGCCTATGATGCCCATATTGCAGAATACATGACAAACCTGGCCGGGGAAGAGAATCCGGAACGGGTGACCTTTACATATGAATTGAAGCAGACGCTGCGATATGGAGAGAATCCGCATCAGAAGGCTTCTTTTTACGAGAAGCCGCTTGGCTCCAAGTTTTCTATTGCTTATGCAAGGCAGCTTCATGGAAAAGAGCTTTCCTACAATAACATCCATGATGCGGACGCAGCTCTCCAGCTCGTCAAGGATTTCGGCGAGCCGGCTGCGGTTGCCGTGAAGCATATGAACCCTTGCGGTGTGGGAGTGGGAGAAACGGCTTCCGCGGCTTTTGCGAAGGCATATGAAGCGGACCCGACATCCATTTTCGGGGGAATTGTCGCTTTTAACCGTGCGGTGGACGGGGATACGGCACGCCGGCTGAAGGAAATTTTTCTGGAAATCATTCTGGCGCCTGCTTTTACCGATGAAGCCCTTGAAATATTGACAGCCAAGAAAAACATCCGTTTGCTGACGGTGCCATTTGATCAGGGGGATGTTCAGGAGAAAATGCTCACCTCCATTGAGGGGGGATTGCTCATCCAGGATCCGGACCATTACACCCTCGCTGATGCGGAGCTCTCCATCCCGACGAAACGGAAGCCGACCGAAGAGGAAATGGCAGCACTTGAACTGGCTTGGAAAGTAGTGAAACACGTGAAGTCGAACGCTATCGTAGTAGCGGGAAATGACATGACGCTGGGTGTGGGCGCTGGTCAGATGAACCGTGTCGGCGCTGCGAAAATCGCGCTGGAGCAGGCGGGTGAACGGGCAAAAGGCGCGGCTTTGGCATCGGATGCCTTCTTCCCGATGAGCGACACGGTGGAAGAAGCGGCGCGTGCCGGCATTACGGCCATCATCCAGCCTGGCGGCTCCATCCGTGACGAAGAATCCATCGAGGCGGCGGACCGTCACGGCATCGCCATGGTCTTTACCGGTGTTCGGCACTTCAGGCACTGAGAGAACAATGGGAGACAGGCTTTTTGGGGACTGGCACTAAGGGGACTGGCACCGGGTAACATGGCACTAAAGGGACAGGTCCCTGGAAACCCAGGTTCAAATGAACCGGGGCCATGATAACCTGTCCCCCAATATTTCGCGGGGGTGAATCGTGATGAAAGTATTGGTGGTAGGCGGCGGAGGCCGCGAACATGCAATATGCAAGAAGATGAAGGAGAGTCCGCAGGTGACGGATGTGTTCTGTGCTCCGGGAAATGCCGGCATTGCGGAGGATGCCATCCTCGTTCCCATCCAGGAAACTGCTTTTGCTGATTTGATCGCTTTTGCGAAGAAAGAGCAAATTGATTTGACGGTGGTAGGACCGGAAGTCCCGCTGACTGCGGGTATTGTGGATGAATTCGAAGCAGCGGGACTGAAAGTATTTGGTCCGAGGAAAAATGCCGCCATCATTGAGGGAAGCAAATCCTTTGCAAAGGACCTCATGAAAAAATATACGATTCCGACGGCGTCCTACGGAACATTCCACTCATATGACGAAGCGAAAGAATATATAGAAAGACAGGGTGCCCCTATTGTCATCAAAGCGGACGGTTTGGCAGCAGGAAAAGGCGTTGTTGTGGCCATGACAATAGATGAAGCCCAGAGCGCCCTTAAAGAAATGATGCTTGATGCAAAATTCGGAGAATCTTCTGCCAGTGTCGTAGTTGAAGAGTTTTTGGCGGGAGAGGAGTTTTCCCTGATGGCGTTTGTCAACGGAGAAAACGTGTACCCTATGGTGATTGCACAAGACCACAAAAGGGCTTATGACGGTGACCGGGGTCCGAATACCGGCGGGATGGGCGCTTATTCGCCAGTGCCGCATATTCCAGCCGTAGAGGTAGAGCGCGGGGTGCAGGAAATTCTGCTTCCGGTTGCGAAGGCGATGGTTCAGGAAGGAAGAGAATTTACCGGTATTTTGTATGCAGGGCTCATTTTGACGGAAAGCGGCCCGAAAGTGATAGAATTCAATGCCCGTTTCGGGGACCCGGAAACCCAGGTCGTATTGGCCCGCCTGGAAAGCGACTTGTTCCAGCTGATGAGCGACATCCTTGATGGCGGAGAACCAGAAATCAAGTGGTCCGGCGACTCGGTTGTAGGAGTTGTATACGCAGCAAAGGGCTATCCGGGTGACTATAAAAAAGGTGTGTTCCTCCCTGATTTGTCGGTGTTTGATCCGTCGGTTTCCGTTTATCATGCGGGGACGAAGGAAGGGCATGGACCAGGGGCATACGTGTCAAACGGCGGCAGGCTGCTTCTGTTGGCGGCGAGCGGGGCTGACATTCCGGAAGCCATGAAAAACGTTTATCGCGAGATGGAGAAAATCCAGAACGAAGAATTTTTCTTCCGTACGGATATCGGCTATAAGGCTATAAAATAAGCCAAGGGGGACAGGTTCATTTGTACCCGGTACAAATGAACCTGTCCCCCTTTTTTTTATTTTCCTTTCAAACTTTACTGCGTTAAACGAAGAAGTATGGTAGTATAGTAAAAAGGTATGATCTCCCCAGGGAGGAATGGGTATGCTGGAACAGAGATATAGATGGAAAAACAAACAGATCAGAAGCCAGGTTGCCGTCCTCAACGGCAAGAAAGCACCCGACTTGGTGCTCAAGAACGCACGTTATTTACATTCCATGCTCCGTCAATGGGTCACGGGGAATATATGGATCCTCGGTGACCGCATCGTTTATGCAGGGAAAGAGCTTCCCGAACTGCTGGATGGCTGCGAAGTGGCTGATTGCACCGGACTGACGCTTGTTCCGGGTTACATTGAGCCCCATGTTCATCCGTTTCAGCTGTATAATCCGCAAACTATCGCACGTTTCGCGGCACAGACCGGAACGACGACCATCCTGAATGATAATCTTTTTCTTTTTTTGCAGTTGGAAAAAAAGAAAGCGTTTTCTTTATTGTCTGAATTTAATCATTCACCCGTCACCATGTACTGGTGGTGCCGTTTTGACTCCCAAACCGAGCTGCAGGAAGAGGAAGCCATTTTCTCAAACAGCGATATCAAATCTTGGCTTGAGAAGGAATGCGTAATACAGGGCGGAGAGCTGACGGGCTGGCCGAAGCTTCAGGAAGGGGACGACCTCATCCTTCATTGGATCCAGGAGACAAAGCGGATGGGCAAGAAAGTGGAAGGGCACTTCCCGGGTGCCTCCGAGAAAACACTCGCGCGGATGATGCTGTTCGGAGCGGACGGGGACCATGAGTCCATGACGGGCAGCGATGTCTACAAACGGCTCCTGCAAGGGTATACGGTTACGCTGAGGCACTCATCGATACGCCCCGACCTGCCCGTCCTGCTGGATGATATGAAGGAAATGGGCCTCAACCAATACGACTCCATGCTCTTTACAACGGACGGATCCACACCGGGCTTCTACAAGGATGGGATGATGGATAAGATGATCCGGATTGCCCTTGAAAAGGGAGTCCCGGTCATCGATGCGTACCACATGGCTTCCTATAATGCAGCACGCCATTATAATCTCCTGCCCTATCACGGGATGATTGCCACAGGCAGGATCGCCAACATCAATTTTCTTGAGAGTGAGGAAAATCCGACTCCGGTTTCCGTGCTGGCTAAAGGAAAATGGGTCAAGAGGGATGGAGAGCAGCAATATGTAGAGCCGGATGTAGACTGGAAGGAATACGGCCTGGAACCGCTGAAGCTGGATTGGGATCTTGATGAGGAAGATCTGCAGTTCTCGATGCCGTTTGGATTGGAAATGGTCAATGACGTAATCACAAAGCCGTATTCCGTCACGCTCGATTTGTCTGCCTCCAGCCTCGTGCCCGGCCATGACGAGAGCCTCTTCATGCTGCTTGACCGTCATGGCAAGTGGAGGATCAATACCGTGTTGAAGGGCTTTACCAAGTCTGTCAGAGGCTTTGCATCTTCTTATTCGAACACAGGCGACATTTTCCTGATCGGAAAAAGCAAGGAAGATATGATGCTCGCATTTCATAGAATGAAAGAAATCGGCGGAGGCATTGTCCTAGCGGAAAAAGGAAAGATCGTTCATGAGATTCCGCTTCCGCTCTCGGGGCTGATGTCCGATAAAGATCTTCCAGAGCTTATAGAAGAGGAAAAGCGCCTGAAGGAATGCCTCATGGAAAGGGGCTATCCATTCACGGATCCTGTTTATTCCCTGCTGTTTTTTTCTTCGACACACTTGCCGTATATCCGTGTGACACAGCTGGGAATGTATGATGTAATGAATAAAACAGTACTCTTTCCAACGTTAATGCGTTAATATATAAAAAGATAAGAAATCGATATTCTAACAATTAGGGGATGGGACAGTGTTTTATAAGAAAAATCTGCTTTTGCTGACTGCTGC
>DATBUB010000286.1:0-1702 GCA_036516555.1 Bacillaceae bacterium | reverse complement strand
GTAGAAGGGGTACAAGCTGTGCATGATTTACATGTTTGGACGATTACGAGTGGAATACATGCATTATCTGCTCACATTGTAGTAGACGGTGATTTAACCGTACGTCAAGCAGAACAAATAATTCAAGTATTAGAGCATGATTTAGGACATGCTGGGATTCAACATACGACTTTACAGTCCGAGTTCACAGCTCATTTTACGCACACTCCCCATCGTTCACCCATTTTTGAATGCCGCATTTTTCTGGAAAAATACAGATATGCCCATTATATCAAACTTTCCTTATAGGTATAAGCCGCAAGGAAAATATAGGAAAAATGGCGCGCATCCCATTCTCTATTATTATACTAGTCCTCTGTAATGTTTTCTGTATTTTCCATAACCTTGCCATTGCACAGTAAGAGTAGAAAGGAAGCTTCGCCGGATTGCCGGGAAGCAGAAGAGTAGATTTCCTTGTCCGGTCTGCTAATAATAGTGATATCGAACAAAATGGGAAGCTGGTGTCATAAATGTCTCAGCGGGATTTTACACAGGGAAACATTTTCAAGCAGCTCTTTTTCTTTTCAACGCCGATCATTTTCACTAACCTTCTGCAGGTGTCATATCAATTCATTGACAGTCTGTGGGTTGGAAATTTGCTCGGAGCGGATGCTCTAGGGGCCATATCGATATCAGGTACAGTCATCTTTACCGTGCTCTCTTTTATCATTGGGATGAACAATGCCACATTGACCGTGCTCTCCCAGCAAAAAGGCAAGGAAAGCGGAGATGGGCTGAAACGGTACCTTAATGCGTTCGTTGTGGTGCTGACGGTAATGTCCCTCGCTCTCGGACTGATCGGTTTTATTTTTTCAAGGCACATTCTGATGTTCCTTGGCACGCCTGAGCAGATGGTTCCATTGGCCACATCTTATTTGCAGATCAACTTTATCGGTATTCTTTTCCTATTTGGCTACAATTTTATCGGAACAGTGTTCAGGGCGGTCGGGGACAGCAAGACTCCCCTGTACTTTGTGCTTGCAGCTGTTGTCCTGAATACCATACTGGATCCGCTCTTCATTGCTGTCTTTCATTGGGGAATCGAAGGGGCCGCCTATGCCACCATCCTGTCTCAGGGGGTCGCATTTTTATCTGCCCTTCTCTACACATTGCGCAATAAGCTGGTTCCGTTCACCCTTCCAAGCCTTCCAAGCAAAGAGGAAACAGCCGTTATTTTTAAGCTGGGATTGCCAGCCGGTCTCCAGATGAGCGTCATCTCTGCCGGCGTCATGGCCATCATGAGCGTTGTGAATACGTTTGGTGCCGGTGTCGTGGCCGGTTTCGGTGCAGCCCAAAGGCTCGACAGCATCCTAATGCTTCCGGCCCATGCCCTCAGTACTGCTGTCAACAGTATGGCCGGCCAGAATATTGGGGCACGGAAATGGGATCGTGTCCATAAAATCGCCATGTATGGATTGGTCTATAACTTCTCCATGATGCTTATCGTCAGCACATTGATACTGGTTTTTGCAGAATTCAGCATCCGGCTATTCATTCAGGAGCCGGAAGCCGTAACGTTCGGCGCCCAATATTTGAAAACCATTGCGTTTTTCTATCCATTTCTCAGCATCAACTTCATTCTGAATGGCGCGGTCCGTGCCTCGGGAGCCATGTTCCAAGTGCTGGTGCTCAACATCATTTCCTTTTGGGTATTGAGATACCC
>DATBUB010000285.1:0-10534 GCA_036516555.1 Bacillaceae bacterium | reverse complement strand
CAGTTGCAAATGCAAATCTGCTGCTGGTGGAAGATGCGGCTGTTACACCTGTTAAAACAGATGCCAATGGCAACTATTCCATTACAGCCTATGAAGGCACCTACACGCTGAAAGTCGTCGCTCCTTTCTTCCATAGCCAGGAGATCGAAGTGACATTTGACGGCAACTCCAGTCTTGATATTGTCTTGAAGCCGATCATAAGCTATCCGGGCGGGGAAATCGGTTACGACGACGGTGTTCCTGAGAATGCACGTGCATTCTACGATGCTGGTAACGGCTGGGGAGTGAAAATGTCCCTGCCGGAAGGGAAAAACAAAGGGGTACTGACAGCAGGCGTATTCCGTTTCTGGGATACTGAATGGCCAATTCCTGGAGGCACTGCATTCAAGGTTGAAATCTGGGATGCTACAGGTGCCGATGGAGCACCGGGCAAGAAGGTTGCCGGACCATTTAATGGTACTGCAAAACGGAATGGTGAATGGACGGTTGTGGACCTTTCTTCTGAAGGAATCCTGGTAGACAAGGATTTCTACATGGTCTATATCCAGTCACATCCAAACCCGAATGCTCCAGGCCTTGCTACAGATGAAAGCAGCGCAAATTCAGGCCGCAATTGGCAGATCGTTGGAGGCGCGTGGTCAAAATCGCCTGTAGCTGAAGGAAACTATATGATCAGGGCACGTGTGAATTACGAAGTCGACAAACCGGTCATCACATCTCCAAAAGATGGTCTTGTGACAACCGAATCCAAAGTGACAGTGGAAGGAACGTCTTCTCCTACCACAACTGTCACTGTAAAAAACAACGGTAAGGAACTTGGTTCAGTCAATGTGGGCAACGACGGCAAATTTGCAGTCGAAACCACTTTGGCGGAGGGCGAGAACGTACTCACGGCCACCTCCATGATCAATGGAATGAACGCTGGCGAGGCAGATCCGGTCAGGGTCATTTTGGACACGAAGAAGCCTACTCTCACGATTGACAGCCCGAAAGAAGGCACAAAGACCAATCGTGAAACAGTCACAGTGGAAGGAACCGTGGCAGATGTGAACCTTGATTGGGTGAAAGTAAATGGGCAGAAGACAGAAGTCGTGAACGGAAAGTACTCCAAGCGCGTCATGCTGGACAATGGCGAAAACATCATTAAAGTCGTGGCACAGGATTTGGCAGGCAACAAAATCAATAAATCGGTAAAAGTATATGCCAAATATACTGCACCGCAAATTGAAAACTTGCTTCCGAATGATGACAGGACACTTGTTACGGGCCAAAGCGTCAGGATTGAATTTGACAGCGAGCCTGGCCTGAGATCGACATTCGTCATCCATATGCCATTGACGAATATGGGAGCACAGATCAATTCCAATCCGACGGAGTTCCCAATGATGGAAACTTCGGCTGGCCACTATGTGGGCTACTGGACTGTACCGCTTGGTACGAAAGCTAACGGCGCGGTCATCGAAGTCAAAGCGATTGACAGCTTCGGCAACGAAAGCCGCAAAACGGCCACCGGGAAGCTGTACATCAACAGCGGAACAACCAGCGGAGGCATTGGAGTTATGAGATAAAAAAAGTGCGGGCAGGGCTTTATCCTGTCCGCATTTTTCACTAAAATTTAAACTCTTGTCCTGCTTCGTATGCTTCATCTTCAAGTACAAGGATCCCCTTTTCCTGGGGAGCATTCGGCAATCCGAGCTCTCTTGCAGAACAAATCATCCCGCTTGACGGTACCCCGCGCAGCTCAGCGTCCTTGATGATCATTCCGCTTGGCATCACTGCTCCCACTTTTGCTATGACCACCTTCTGCCCTGAATCCACATTTGGAGCGCCGCACACGATCTGAAGAACCTCTGAACCGACGTCTACCTTACAAATGCTAAGCTTGTCTGCGTTTGGGTGCTTTTCTTTTTCTTTTACATAACCTACGACAAATTTAGGAGAAAAATCGGCATCCAATTGATCATCAAAGCCATTTTTCGCCAGAGCCTGATTGATTTTCCCCAAAATTCCTTCGTTCATTTCAACCTGCCCATTGGCTTCCAGTTGGAGATATGCAGACGCGTTAAATACATTGTATCCCCCTGTTTCATTCGTTTGTTCATTGTATATGCGCGCTGCATCCCCTTTGCGTTCAAAGGTTTTATGTTCAATATCCTTTAAAGTGATGATCAGCGTATCACCAATGCCTTCACGGTTATAAAAAACATTCATTTTTCTTCTTCCTTTCTTCGATTCTTTTTTTGATTCTTCCCTAAAATGAAAATGGGCTCCAATTCTCCATCTTCGTAGAGAAAGGACAGTGCGGTTATCGGCACTTTTCCCGAAGCGAAAAAGCTCATCGTCATCTCGGCCAAAATATCATAGCCTGTCCCATTACGGATATCAGCTATAATCAGGACATCCTGATGAGGTACAGCTACAGCCATGTCCCCTTCCAATGAATCCTTTGTATCCTGGAGGAATTTTTCATTGAGGATACGGCTCGCATCATACCCGTCGTTCGTATTCAAAAAGTAAAAATCATTGCCGGCAACGGTATCCTTTTTCAAGCTCGTTGACAAAGACCTGACATTGAACCGGGCCATTTCACGTATTTCCTTCCGGTCCAGACCTTCTTTCTCAATCAGTTTTTCATCGAGCAGCCGGTAGGTATTCCCCAAATCCAATGCATAGTAAATACGTGTTTCCGCCGTGTGTTCGTCCGTCATGAAGCCCATACCTTCAGATGTTTCTGTTGGGAAAGAAGCAGATCGGATGACGGGGAATATTTTTTTCTCACTTCCTGATAAACTCTGTTCCTTCCCCATGACCTCCAGTGCCTCTTCCACGTAGTATACAACCTCATCTAACGCTTTTTCCTTCTGTTCGTGCCATTTGGCCACAATGCCCGAAAGTGCAATATCTATGCCCTTTCCGGTTTCTTCACTCTCCACTCGGAGCAATTCTTTCTCCCTGTCGTATGTAAATGCCCTGCCCTCTTTATTCAGGCGGCTTTCGAGTTCTCTCCTTAATTTCTTTTCATCCATTTTCATTATTCAACCCTCCTTGGGAGCCATAAAGTTACCTTACATTTTACATGAAACAGCATCTGTCCTCAAAGAATCCAAAGCCATGCTAAAATGAATTGTATTTTATTAAAACCTTTTTGGCATTATTTTCGTTTAAACAGGCGAGGTGACAAAATGATTCCCGATCATGAACTGCTCAAGGAAATTAAGGCCGGAAGCCATACTGCGATGGAAGTCCTGGTCAAACGCTATTATAAACCGATTTATGCATTTATTTACCGAAAGACCGGCAACAAGGAGAACGCCTATGACATGACTCAGGATGTATTCATAAAAATGCTGAAGCATCTTCCATCCTACCAGGAACGCGGCTCTTTTAAAAGTTGGCTATACACGCTGGCTGTAAATCATTGCCATGACCAATTCCGATCAAAGGCCTTTCAGGCTTCCAAGATGACGGAAGAACTGGGAGAAAACAGAGTTTCTCAAGGTGACAGTATTCCATACATATTTGAGAAAAACGAAAAACGGAAAGAAGTCATGGGTGCCATTCTCTCCTTGCCGTCTTATCAGAGTGATGCCATCATCCTCAAATACTATCATGATATGAAAATACGGGAAATTGCTGAAATCATGGACACAAATGAATCCACTGTCAAGTCCAGACTTAGGCAGGGGATGGAAAAATTAAAAGCAATTTTGCAAAGGAGTGAGGAACATGTCCCGTCAAAAAAACAATCATCAAGAAAATGAATGGATCGATTGGCTATCGGAATACAGCATTGAATATCCAGACGGTGAAAAAATAGAAGACACCATATTTGCCCTCCATGCTTATGTGCCTGAAAGAAAAAAGCAAAGATTCTTGAAGAAGCTCCCGTTGATCGTTCAAAACGCTTTCCACGAATCGCTGAATATGTCCCGGACTTTCTGGGCCGCAAACCTTATTCACTTAATGGCAGGGCTGCTGTTTGTAGTTTATCTTGGAGGAGATCCTTTCCTGTCTCTTTTTGTTTTAGCCCCGATACCGTTCATCATAGGCCTTTTGGATGTATTCCGGAGCAGGGATGAAGGAATGATTGAACTGGAACTGTCCTTCCGATACTCCCATTCCCAGGTCATCTTGGCTAGGCTTGGGATTGTTGGAGCTTTTAATCTAGCCTGCAACTTGTTGTTATGGTCTGTCTTCCACCTGTTTGCCGAACCTGTTCTGCTGATGGAAATGCTTATCTATTGGGCCGTACCCTACACGCTGATGATTGCCATGTGTTTGTTTTTATCCCTCGCCTTTAAATCTATTTTTGCGGCTCCCGTTTCTCTTGCCATGCTGTTTATCCTGGGAATGGCGGCGTCACAGTTTGACATCGACTATAAAGCCTTACCCGGGCCGGCATGGCTTGCTGTTTTCCTGGCAGCGTTATTTGCTCTTTACCTTGAAGTAAACTTTATCAAAAGAGGGAGATACCATGAATTTAGCCGTTGAACAATTGACAAAGCGATTTGGCGGGCATGTGGCCGCCAATGAAATTACAGGTGAATTTACCAAGGGAGTTTATGGGATACTTGGAGCAAATGGTTCCGGAAAGACCACTTTGATGAGGATGCTTGCCACAGTTGCCCATCCGACATCCGGAACCATTTCATTCAACGGAGTCGACATATATGAGCTTGGCGACCGATACCGAGATGTCATCGGGTATCTTCCACAGCATATCGGCCTGTACAAAAACTTTACTGCAGAAAAATTTCTGCTTTATATTGCTGCATTAAAAGGTCTAGACAAGAGGGCAGCTGCTGTCAAGGTAGATGAACTCCTGGAACTGGTCGGGCTGGCACATGTGCGCAAGAAAAAAGTCGGAACATTTTCCGGCGGGATGAAACAAAGGATCGGAATCGCCCAGGCTTTGCTGAATGATCCCCGGATCTTGATTGTCGATGAGCCGACATCAGGTCTGGACCCAAAGGAAAGAATCCGTTTCCGGAATCTTCTCTCTTCCATCAGCGGAGAGAGGATTGTCCTGCTATCCACCCATATTGTCTCGGATATCGAGTTCATTGCAAAAGAAATCTTGATCCTAAAAGAAGGACGCCTCATTCATAAAAGAAGTCCAAGGGACCTGCTCGAAACAATAAGCGGGAAAGTTTGGCTGGTCCAAGCGGCTGAACATGACCTTCACCAGTATCAATCTCATTATAAGGTAGGAAATATCGTCCGGAATGAAAAGGGAGCGGAACTAAGAATCATCAGTGATATACCTCCATCCCCTACCGCCAAGAAGGCTGTCCCCAATTTGGAAGATTTGTATCTGCATTATTTTGAGGAGGATTTGGATGCTGCAGCTGCTCAAGTTTGAACTTTATAAAATTTACAGTCAGAAAAGCATTTATATTATGTTGTTGCTGATACTGGCTTTTATCACTTATGCCACTCATTTCGACCGGAGCGGTGAGCAAGAGTACCAACAGTTCTATCGGCAGTGGGAAGGGACCATCACAAGCGATAAAGCGGAAAAGCTTATGCTATACAGGGACCGGATAAACAATTTAATGGATCAGGGTGAGCAGCCCAGCAAAGAAGAATTTGCCGTTTATAATATTTCCGAGGCGGTTACCTATCGGCTTTTAAAAAATGAGGGACGGAAGGCTGAAATCAAGGAGCTGGAAAAGGCCCTTCACGAAGCTGTGTATCCTTATGAAAAGCGGGAAACCGAACTGAAATTAAGCATGCTGTCCAAAATTGATGCGACTGACTTGTATTACCATAAAGGACCCGCAATCATGATGGATATGATCTATACTTTCGGATTTGTCATGACCGCCTTTTTGACGATCATTGGTATAGGTCCGATTTTTTCAAGGGAATACAGCACCGGAATGGATCAGTTCCTACTTAGCTCTAAACATGGGCGGTCCAAGGCGGTTACGGCCAAAATCCTTGCGGCCATAATTTTCATTTTGTCCGTCGTTACTGTTTGGGCAGTTTTCAGCTCAGCCACAGCTGCCTATACATACGGCATGAATGGCTGGAAGGCTTCTCTGCAGTCATTGTATCCATATTATTTGGAATCACCTTATCCCTTCACATTAGGTCAAACATATGCGATCATGTTGGCCATCCATGTGACAGCGGCAATTGCCTTTGGACTGGTGACGGTTTTCATTTCATCTATCAGCCCAAAAGTGATGGCTGCCCTTATGGGTGCAGGGCTCTTATTCGGTGTCCCGCTCGTCCTTGATACGGTACTGTCGGCTGACGAAACAATTGCTGTGAAAGCTTTGATGGACCTCTCTATATATAAATTTATGAAAACAAAGGAAATGTTCATGGAATTCCATGCCTATAACATATTGGGGTTTCCTGTTCTCCATCCCGTTTTGGCCGTTATCTTGTCCATCTTGTACGGTGCCCTATTCTGGATGATGACCAAAAGGATAATGAGGAAAAGACAGATATCTTTATAAGAATGGAAGAGCTGGTCCTAAACGGCCGGTTTCTTTTTTTGCAGTGAGCGTTTCCTGATCAATCAAACTAAGTGACCGTCTTTTGCCTGCCATTCACCATGAAACATTCACAAAAAAAGAATGGAGACGTATTCATCTCCATTCTTCTTCTATCAAGCTGAAAGTCCATTTAAAAATTCTTCGATTTCTTCTTGTGATTTGCGGTTTTTGCTGACAAAGCGGCCGATTTCCTCTCCCTCGCTGAAGGCAACAAAGCTTGGAATGCCAAAGATGTCCAATAATCCGCAAAGGTCGATAAATTCGTCCCGATCCACGTAAATAAACGTATATTCCGGATAATCGGCTTCGATACGGGGCAAGATCGGTTCGATGACCCTGCAATCCGGGCACCAGTTAGCAGAAAACATGAAAACGGTCCTCTCCTGGTGTTTCAGTTGTTCAAAATGGTCGATGGACTGTAGCTTTTCCACATTATTTCCCTCCTGTATTGATGAGCATTTGACCAGGTTTGATCCAGCCTCTTTTTCTCATCATTTCCGATATGATTAAGCTTATCACAGCAGGGCCGATAAAATGGAGTGCAACGACTTGCAGCAAAACAGAAGTGGAGAATCCCATGGTAGTAAAAGTCATGATTTGGCCTACAAATCCGCTCGTTCCCATGCCTGCACCGGCTGCATTGTTGGACATTTTCCAAATGGTTGTGCCAATGGGGGCAAGGATGATGCCGGCAACGGTCGGCGGTATCAGGATCAGCGGATATCGAACGATGTTCGGGACTTGCAGCATGGATGTGCCAATCCCCTGAGCAAAAAACCCTCCCAATTTATTTTCCCTGTAGCTGGCAACGGCAAAACCAATCATTTGTGCACTGCAGCCGATCGTGGCGGCTCCGGCCGCCAGCCCATTCAAATCTAGCATGAAGGCGATGGCGGCGCTCGAGATGGGTGCCGTCAAAGCAAGCCCCATCAGTGTTGCCACAAGGATGCCCATGATGATGGGCTTTTGCTCCGTTCCCCACACGATCCAGCTTCCAAACATCGTCATGAATTTCGAAATGGTAGGACCGATAAATTTTGCCACCGTAAAGCCTGCCATAATGGTTACAAATGGCGTGACGATAATATCCACCTTTGTTTCTTTGCTTACAATTTTTCCAATTTCAGTAGAAATGAGGGCTGCCGCATAGCTTCCCGCAGGGCCGCCCAATGCAGCGCCGGCGGCTCCCGTTGCCACTGCGGCAAATATTACTAATGGCGGCGCACCGAGCCCATACGCGATGGCTGCCCCAATTGCCGGACCCATCAGATCCATGGCCATTTTTCCAGCTTCCACAAAGAAAGGAATGTTCAGCTGTTCACCCGCGGTTTTAATGATAAGTCCAATAATCAGTGAAGAAAACAGGCCAAGTGCCATATAGCTGAGTGCATCCACGAAATAAGCTTTCGCAGATACATGTACGCCCTTCCTTTTCAAAAAATCCTTCATGATGTATCCCCCTGTCAATTTACTCTACTTAACTAGTGTAAAGACAGTTGTCACTTTTGTCTATCCCTTTTTTATTATTGTTCCTGTTTTGAACAATATCATGATGTTAAGTAAAAATCAGGTTTTCCCATTGAGATGCCTGGTCCAGTATGATGTCTGCAACCACTTATTTCATATAAGTAAAATAAGTAAAACTCGAAGAGAGGGGGCTGTGAGCCATTCCTGTACATATTGCTGGCGCCAATCCCCACCCTCGGTGACCGTTTTTCTGCGCCAGTGCGTTTTTCGGGAATCTGTCCGCTCTTTTGGGAATCGTTTACTCGCGCTGGCACGGTTTCCGGGAACCTATCCGCTTTATTGAAGACCGGTTTCCCGCACTGATGCGGTTTCCGGCAACCTCCCTCCTCTATTGATGACCGGCTTCGCCAGCTTCAGTCCTGATTAGGTACCCATACCGCCCAAAACCGAAGAATTTGGGTAAAACCAAAAAAAGCATCCGATTAACTATACTCGGATGCATTTTGTCGACAACCTTGATTTGGCATCCCTGTGGTTTGCCTGGTCATCAAACTTTTATTATTGAGCTGTTTCGCCTTCCGGCTCAACCTCAGCTGAAGAAGCGATTTGCATGAGCAGTTCCGCATCCTCCGCTACGGTCTTGACGGTGGACTCTGTTGTTGCCTTAACGCCGCCGATACCGGCTGTAATCTCGTAGAGACCATCACCTGCTTCGAAGATGACCAAATAACCAAACCGGTCATCAGCCTTGAACGTTTGATCAGCTACAACCTCATTGGCGTTGTTTTTCACCAGGTTATACAGTGCCTCACTGTTTGCTGTTTCGTTTGGGTTGTAGAAAAGAATATAAGGGTGGGACCCCTTCTCCATGATGATATTATTCGGAGATTTGTCCTTGACCGTTAAACCAGATGGTACATAAAACTGGATGGCCCCGTATTCTTCATTGGATTTTTGCGGTGTGGCCTGAAAGGCTTCCTTTGCATTGGTTTCCGCTTTCGTCTTCTCTTTCTCTATCGAACTTCCGCAAGCGGCAATGGTCATGGCTAAAAGAACAATGACCATACTGGCTGCTATTCGTTTCATTTATCTATATCCTCCCTAAACTTACCACCTATTACTATCATACTACTCAAAAAAACATGTTGACAACCCCAAAAAGCCCGGGAAGCATTGAGAGAGCTAATGATTTATGGAAATGTTACAATGATATGGAATAGGTACAGGAGGGATCAAGATGAGGTTAACTGTTTATCTGGCTGGTGAAATCCATAGTAATTGGCGTGAAGAAATCAAGGAAAAAGCCAAAGCGCTTCAGCTTCCCGTTGACTTTGTGGGGCCAATGGAAGACCATGACCGATCGGATGCCATTGGGGAAGAAATACTCGGAGAACAGCCAAATGCCGTCTTCCGCGATGCGGCTGCTTCCAGCTTCAATAACTTGCGCACACAGGTCCTGATGCAGAAGTCCGATTTGGTGATCGCTTTGTTCGGGGAAAAATACAAGCAATGGAACACGGCAATGGATGCCAGTGCTGCCATCTCGCTCGGCAAGCCGCTGATCCTTATTCGCCCGGAAGGCTTGCACCATCCATTGAAAGAATTATCAAGAAAAGCCAATACCACTGTTGAAACCGTGAACCAGGCCATTAAGGCCCTTGCCTATATTTTCGAATAGGGGGACAGGTTCAATGGGGACAGGTTCAAACGCTTCCTGCCGTTCGAACCTGTCCCTTTTTAGCCTGTCCCCAATTTTTATGATTTACGCCAGCGATATTGCCCAATAAGGAGCTTCATGATGTGGCTGAACATTTGGTCCCGCTTGATGAGGCCGTCCGTAAAAATCCCCACGGCTCCTTCTTTGCTCCTGACATTTTCTTTTTGGCTGTATCCCTCCATGACGGGGCCAAGCTCCTCTCCGGCCCGCAGCCTTTCCGCAATTTCATCAGGCAGCCTGATCCTCGCTCCGCCTGCCAGCAACGGCTCCTTCCCTTTTTCCGCAAGTGCTCCCCAATTGCAAAGGTATAGACCAAATGGAGTTTCTGTCACTCCCCCTTCCAGTCCAACGGCAATATCGGCATCCTCGTGAAGCAGGCAATATTCCGCCCTGTTGGCCGCCCCTTGCATCGTCTCTACGTCGGAAAACGGCATCCCGCTTACATTTGACGGCGCGTCTACTGGGATGACTTGAAGGTGCCAGCCAAGTTCCTGAAAGGTGTCTTTCACCGCTTTGATTTTCGCTTGGTTTCTAGAGCCCACTGCCACTTTCATGTTTTTTCACACTCCGATAATCTTATATAAGTATTCTCACTGTCTTTCTGTGAAAAATCAGCAAAGAGGCGAAATATTCTCGCCTCTTTTGTCACTTTACTGTTGTATGATAGAATCCACGGTTGAACGGTCGGATGCCTTAACCAGCTTCACCAGCAGTTCTTTTGCCGCAGCGTAGTCATCCACGTGCACAATGGACGCGGAAGTATGAATATAGCGCGAGCATATTCCAATGACGCCGCTTGGAACCCCATCGTTTGAAACATGCACCCTGCCTGCATCCGTTC
>DATBUB010000284.1:0-7674 GCA_036516555.1 Bacillaceae bacterium | reverse complement strand
AAAGAACAGCAAAAGCCTGCTGCTTCCAAAGAAAAGACCAAAGAGGATGAAAATGAAAGTGAAGCTGATGAAGATGAGCCTGATGAGCAGGAGTCTGAAATGGTTGAAAAGGAAAGCGATGAGGAGAATGTGGAAAAGGTCATCGTAAATCCCGGCTGGGAACCTGTCGGAACACAGCAGACAGGCGGCCATCAGCCATCAAGCAGCATGGGTTCTGTTGATTGGAATGAAAAAGTTCAGGCAGCTGCGTACGGTGCTGACATTCCCGTTGAAAACATGACGGTATGGTGGCTTGAACGGGGTGAAATCCCTGACAAAACAGCGGTGGCAACCGTATCTGCAAAGGGTTCTGACGATACGTACCGAGTATACATTGAATGGGTGGATGGCGAAGGGTGGAAACCCACCCAGGTCAAAAAATTGATCCACAATGATAAAAGATAATGGGGTATTAAATATGAAAATCGCTATCATAGGTGCCATGGAAGAAGAAGTGTCCTTGCTTAGGGGGAAAATGGAAGAAAAAAAAGTGGAGGTCATTGCTGGATGTGAATTCACATCCGGCGCCATTCTTGGGGTGGAAACGGTCCTGCTCCGCTCAGGAATAGGAAAGGTGAATGCAGCCATGTCTACGGCCATCCTTTTGGAAAGATATAAGCCGGATGCTGTTATCAACACAGGATCCGCAGGAGGATATAATCCGGATCTTTCTGTCGGGGATTTGGTCATCTCAACTGAAGTCCGCCATCATGATGTGGATGTTACCATATTCGGTTATGAATATGGCCAAGTCCCTCAGATGCCTGCCGCTTTTTCGGCAGATCCGGCATTGATGGAAGCAGCAAAGGATGCCGCCGGCCAGCTCGAAGGGATTCAAACCGTCAATGGCTTGATCGCAACGGGAGATTCCTTCATGAATGATCCGGAAAGAGTTGAATTTGTCAGAGGGAAATTTCCTTGCCTCCAGGCGGTCGAGATGGAAGCTGCAGCCATCGCCCAGGTGGCGCATCAGTTCGGTGTCCCGTTTGTTATCATACGAGCCCTGTCAGATATTGCAGGGCAAGAGTCCCATATTTCTTTTGATCAATTCCTGGAAAAAGCGGCAGTCAATTCGGCCAGCCTTGTCCTGGGAATGATCGGAAAATTCGTATCTGAACAATGATCATGTAAAGAGGCAGCCCTTGATTGGGCTGCCTCTTTTTGTTTCCCATGCGTTATTTGGTTTGGGTCATCTCCATGAATTCCTCGACATCCCGGATACAAAGCTTGACGCCTTCTTCCCAAAAGTCCCTTTGTGTCAAATCTACCCCAAGGTGCTTTTGCGCAAGGTCTTCGACAGACATGGAACCCGTATCTTGGAGAAGAGCCATATATTTTTGCTCGTAGCCCTTTCCTTCTTTTACCGCCTTGGCGTAAATGCCAAGAGAGAACAGGTATCCGAATGTATAAGGGAAATTATAAAAAGGTACGCCGGTTATATAGAAGTGAAGCTTCGATCCCCAGAACAGCGGGTGGTACTCTTCCAGTGCTCCTGCGTATGCCTCTTTTTGAGCCTCTTCCATCAGCTGATTCAAGCGGTCTTTGCTGACCATGCCCTTCTTGCGCTCTTCATAAAATCTTGTTTCAAATAAGAAGCGCGCATGGATGTTCATCAGCAGTGCCACAGAGCGCTGTACCTTATCTTCCAGGAGTGCGAGCCTTTCTTCTTTATTGTCCGCATTTCGAACAGCCGCATCTGAAACGATCATCTCGGCAAAGGTGGAGGCAGTTTCAGCCACATTCATCGCATAGCTGCGATTCATCGGATGTGTTTCCCTCAGCGTATAGGAATGGAACGCATGCCCCAGCTCGTGGGCAAGTGTGGATACATTCGAAGGAGTTCCCGAGTACGTCATGAAAATCCTTGATTGCCCGCTGACCGGAAAGGATGTACAGAAGCCTCCTGGACGCTTTCCGGGGCGATCTTCAGCCTCAATCCAGCGGTCCTCAAATGCTTTTTTTGTAAAAGAGGTCAGCTCATCTCCAAATTCAGCGAAATGCTTCAGGATAAAATCTGCGCCCTCTTGATAGCTGTAGGAGGTTTCAACCTCTCCAACTGGAGCATCCAAATCGTACCAGCTTAACTTTTCCAGGCCGAGCAGTTTGGCTTTCCGGTTCAGGAAGTCCACAAACGGCTGCTTATGATCAGAAATGACTTGCCACATGACGTCGAGTGTTTCTTTTTTCATGCGGTTATAGGTGAGTGCCTCTTTAAGGATATGGTCCCATCCTCTTTGCTCGTAGACGGAAAGCCTGAAGCCGGAAAGATGATTGAGTGTGGCCGCGAGCAAATCAGCTTGCTCATCCCAAGCCTGTTCCCACTCCCGGAAGATGTGCTTCCTAGTTTCCCTTTCCCGGCTTGAGAACTTATTCGATGCCTGACCTACAGACAAAAGCGCTTCCTTTCCGTTTTCTTCAAATGGAATGCTGATTTTTCCGACAATGATGTCATATAATTCACCCCAGCCGTGATACCCATCGATGCTTAGCTTATTGATCAAAGCCTCCTGTTCCTTGGATAGTTTCTCGGAAGCAAGCCGGCGGCGTTCATTCAGGACAAAGGCTAAATCCTTCAGCGGCTCCTGCTGGAGGATACCCTCCCATACAGGGTCATCAATCTTGGATAATTTTTCATCCAGACCGGTCAAGATAGTGCTGAACCTGGAGCTTAAGGCAGTGACCATCCCTTTCAGTTCATTCGCCTTTGTATCCTTTGTATCCTGTGCTTGGAGGCAGCTGACAAAGGCGCCTGCCTGTCTCATGTTCTGACCAGTTTCCTGAAACATGTCAAGGAGCTCCGAAAGGTTTTGGGCATCCGAAGATTGGGGGATGTCCCATTTTTCCACTTTGGCTTCAAATTGGTCCAAAAGATTCTTGATGTTATTCAGATGGCTGATGAACTCTTGCGAATGGCTGCCGCCTTCGAAAAAAACATCAAGATCCCAAGTAATAGCATATGTATTGGTCGCCATACGTTTCTCCTCCTGTCTTATATCTATTTCATTATACTGGAAAGTCAGAATATTACCCAACATTTACTATGAAATTTAGGTTATTTTGGCAAGACAAGCAAATGCGCCGCCCATAGCTCATATACATGAGAGCACAGGCTAAAGAATCTGATGGGGGTGAGGAATTGTCAGGCATTCTGGCAGCTATTGGTTATTTGTTCAAGGAACTGGTCTTCCTCGTTTCATATGTTAAAAATAACGCTTTTCCTCAGCCGCTTTCTCCTGAAGATGAACACAAATACCTCCAGCTGATGGCTAAAGGAGACGAAGAAGCGCGCAACGTCCTGATTGAGCATAATCTCCGGCTTGTTGCCCATATCGTAAAAAAATTTGAAAATACGGGCGAGGATTCGGAAGATTTGATTTCCATCGGTACCATCGGGCTGATAAAGGCTATTGAAAGCTATTCGTTCGGTAAAGGAACCAAACTGGCAACATATGCAGCCAGGTGCATAGAAAATGAAATCCTCATGCATTTGCGGGCTTTGAAAAAGACCAAAAAGGATGTTTCGCTTCACGATCCGATCGGCCAGGACAAGGAAGGAAATGAAATTTCTTTGATAGATGTGCTCAAATCAGAAGCGGAGGACGTCTTTGATACCATCCAGCTTAATATGGAATTGGAACGGGTCAAAGAGTACATTGATATACTGGATGACCGGGAAAGGGAAGTGATAGTCGGAAGGTTTGGGCTGAATTTGGAAAAGGAAAGAACACAAAGGGAAATAGCAAAAGAGCTGGGCATATCAAGAAGCTATGTTTCCAGGATAGAGAAAAGAGCACTCATGAAAATGTTCCATGAATTTTACCGTGCTGAAAGAGAAAAAATGAAAAAATCAAAAGAAGATGCCTGAATTGCGTTGGTGCCTGGCACCCATGCAATTCAGGCTCTATTCTGAATAGTGTCTAAGTTGTTTGGGTGCCAGGCACCCAAACAATTGCGATATGGGCGAGAGTATGGTATATTTGAAATGCGATGAGCTGAATTGTGTAAGCCGAAGGATGCGCTTAAATGCAGCACATGATGTGAACATGTGGCCTTCGCCTCAATACGCACGGGCGCCTGCACGGATTGCAGGCGCCCTTTTTATTGTCCTAAACATTTTTCTGAAGCCTAGGCAGTTCTTTTTTTCGAAGAGAAGGCCAGGACGGCAGCTATAAAGAAGACCATGCTGATTGCCCATGAAACCCCGGTGATCCCGAGCCTCAGGGAGACCTCTTCTGACGCCATGGGATGCCCTGCATCAAACCGAAAAGTCTCCAGCAAGCAGATAAACGTAACCGTGATGAAAATCAGATGGCCAAGCATCCAAACATAACCAGACAGCTTGTTGTTTCTCTTTTTAGAAAAAATCTGAAGCAGCACTATAAGTAACGATATTCCCATTATGAGCAAGAATCCGTAGATCATCATCCCAAATGTTTCCTGTTCAATAGGCATGCGCAACACCCCGATTCATGTTTTATCATTATCAGCTATTTATTCGATTCATCATCTAAAAATACCTTCCTTTCATTCCTATGAGTGCTTCCGCAACGAACATAAAGGAAAACAAGCCCATCTTAACGAATCTTATGTATGTATTACAGTTAAGAAAGAAAGTGGTAAAAATATGATTTTTGGTCTGGTCAAAAAAATCCCCTTATTGGCGGATGCAAAAAAAATAACCCCGATTACAAAAGGTTATTCCCATGATCAGAAGTATGAATTGGATGGACGGTATTTGCTTAGGCTTTTTCCGTTGGATACAGAGCATTCCAGACGGCATGAATTTGAAACCATGAAGTTGCTCCGTCCCCATTCATTATTTATCCCCCAGGCCATCGAATTCGGTTCTCTTCCTGAAACAGGGTTCTCCTATATGATTCTTTCTTACATGCAGGGCAAAGACGGGGAAGAAGCACTTCAGGAATTAAAGGAATGCGTTCAATTTGACACGGGGATGCAAGCGGGAGCGGAACTGAGGAAACTTCATGCAGTGGAGGCTCCCTCCGGGCATCCCGGCTGGTATTCAGTTAAAAAAGCGAAAAGTGACAGATATATAGAACAGCTGAAACAGATGGACACCGGTTTGGAGAAAAAGAAGCTGAACCGCCTGGTTGGTTATATTCATGGAAATGAGTATTTGATGAAAGGCAGGCCCAACCGATTTCAGCATGATGATTTTCATCCTTCCAATTTGCTGATTCATCAGGATGAATTTTCAGGGATTATCGATTTTCAGAGGATGGATTGGGGGGACCCTCTCCACGACCTCGTAAAACTCGGCTTTTTTTCTGTTCGGACAAGCAGGCCGTTTACGATAGGCATTTTAAAAGGGTACTTCGACGGGAAAGGCCCGGATGATTCTTTTTGGAGGCTGTACTCCTTATATTCCGCTATGCACATCATATCGGCACTAGTTTGGGGTGAAAAATTAAAAGATAATGGACAGCTTTTGAGGCTTTCTGAAAAAGTCCTGGCCGATCATGATGATTTTCGGAACGACAGACCATCATGGTACAGCGATTAATACATGGTGATAGGATGTGGAAAAGATGACAATGCCATCTATCATCTTTGATATGGACGGTACACCGTTTAAAACCGAGACGGTCCTTGCCCCTGCTCTGGAAGGTGCTTTCAAGAACCTGCGTGAGCAAGCCCTGTGGCATTCAGAAACACCCATCGAGCTGTATTTGAGTATTTTGGGGGCTCCCATGGAAACCATTTGGGCAACACTGCTTCCGGGAAGTTCCGACAGAGTGAGGGCACAGGCGGACCGGGTATTTTGGGACAGCCTGATTAAGGAAATCAAGGAGGGGACCGGGGAATTATATCCTGGAGCCGAACATACGGTAAAGTGGCTGAAGGAGAAAGGATGCTCCATTTACATAGCGAGCAATGGAAAGATGGCCTACCTAAGGGCCATTCTTGAGTATTATGGTTTAGACATGTATATGACAGATGTTTACGGGGCCGACCGGTTTCAAACCTCTTCGAAAGAAGACTTGGTCAAGAAGCTGGCTGAGGATTATTCCATTCGAGATGGAATAATGATAGGGGACCGAAGTTCGGATATCTCGGCCGGGTTGAAGCAATCCTTCCATACAATCTGCTGCACATTCGGATACGGTACTGCCGAGGAATGGGCGGCAGCCCACCAAACAATCAGCCGTCTTTCCGAACTGAAGGATGCCGTTATCGGAAGGAGTGTGTAAAAAATGCAAACATACTTCAGGTCGGGACTTAAGCTGCAAATGCCAGCCTGCGTCCCGACCTGAAGTGGCCGCTTATACTTTTCTCAAAGTAAAGGTTGCAATCATCATGAGAGAAAGGATAAGAATGACAAACAGAAATGAGTACTGCGGCAAATATGGTACGGCCAGATAGCTGAGGGTCAGCAGGCAGCCGGCTGCCGTAATCGGAAGCCCGGTAAAATAGCCGTTGCTTTCAGTAATGTTGAATCTCGCTAGCCTGAATGCTCCGCAGCCAATATAAAAAATGGTGAAAAATACACCAGGAAAACCAAACAAATGCAAAATTCCTTGGTATAATAGCAAAGCGGGTGCAACGCCGAAAGAAATGATATCACTCATCGAATCGAGCTGTTTTCCAAGTTCTGATTCGATCTGCAGCTTCCGGGCAGCCATACCGTCAAAACGGTCTGCCAGAGCGGCGATGAAAATGAGAAGCAGACTCAAATGAAGCTGACCGTTCAAACCGGCGATGATAGCAAAGCCCCCAAGACCAAGATTTGCCAAGGTCAGAACATTGGCGGTCTGTGCTTTAAGTTTTTTTATCGTATGGTCAACCACGTCGGATAAAAACATTACCTCACCTCCTTAAGGATGGTTAAGAGCGGCTGCAATACTTAATAATACTTAATTATATGCCTTTTAGACTTCAAAGTTAAGAAGAATTTTCATATTTGGAGGTATTTTGATTGAAAGAAAGGATTTACCGCTCGCTGATCGAGCTGACAAACGGGCCAGTGACCTCTGCTGCATTGCGAAAATTTGCCGTTTCAAGACTCAGCAGGCCGCTGATTAAGCCATATGCCAGGATCTACAGGATAAACCAGGATGAAATGCATGATGCCCTACATCATTATTCCACCCTCCATGCCTTTTTTACGAGAAGGCTGAAAGACGGGACACGCCCGATAGATGAAACCCCTTATTCTATCATCAGCCCTGTTGATGGCGTGCTGGAAGATTGGGGTACGATCACTTCAAACAGAGAATTGGTCATTAAAGGAAAAAGCTATTCCGTTGAGGAGATGCTGGGCGGTAAAGAAGCTGCAGAAACGTATTCCGGCGGAACATACATGATCCTCTATTTAAGCCCCGCACACTATCATAGAATTCATTCCCCTATAAATGGGACGGTGGTCCGGACATATTCTCTGGGAAAAAAGTCGTTTCCTGTAAATAAGGCCGGCCTTAAATATGGAACAGCCACTTTGGCAAAGAACTTCCGTACCATTACCGAATTGAAGCATGGGAAGAGAAGGATAGCCATGGTCAAGGTTGGTGCCATGTTCATCAATACAGTTGAAGTGACGAATAAAAACAAGGAATGGAAAAAAGGTGAGGAGGCCGCGTATTTTTCCTTTGGTTCAACGGTCATCCTTCTATTCGA
>DATBUB010000283.1:0-1547 GCA_036516555.1 Bacillaceae bacterium | reverse complement strand
ATTTCTGGTCATGATCTGTTCAATAATCATTGATTTCACTCCTTCTTTCCAGGCCGGTCAGTACATAAATCGATTCATGAAGCGAATGCTGTCGAACTTCTGGATGGATGCTGAATCTACTCGATTGCCAATCCTCACCATCAGGCAATTGGCGGGATGGGAACTGATTTCCGGATCGTCGGTCGCATACCACTCAAGCCCGCCCGCATTCATCATTTTCTCCATCACTTTTCTGTATTCCCATACATTGAGACCAGTGCCTTTCAAGTCCCAGTGCCAGTAATACTCCGTAGTAATGATGATATAGTCCTCCATGGAGTCATCCATCATGGAAACTTTGAGCAAACCTTTGCCGACACCAGCGCCCCGGTATTCCGGTATGACTTCAATGGCCCCAAGTTCAATCAGATTTGGCATTTTCCCCTGTGACCAGCGTTCCAGCGGATCGGGGTATAAATAAGTCACATAACCGATGACCATATGATTATCCCGGGCTACGATAATCCTGCCTTCAGGCAAATCGGCTATTCCTATAAGAGCTTCATGCTGCTGGGGTGCTGGCCTGAACGATGTCAGGTCCCTGTGGAATTCAAGGCCGGCCAACTGTTTTGCAGAAATCGGACCTTCAATCATGATTCTGCCGTTTCTGGTTTTCAATTCCATGGCATTATACGTTTTTATATGTTCCACTCAGCCGCCTCCCTCATTTTCATCACCAATGGGCATGGAAAAAACAACGGGTTATTTTATTATACTATGTTTCTATCCATTAATGAAACGCTTACAAGAACATTGTAAAAAAATTGAGAATAATCTAGGATTATATTATAATCTAAAGATAATTCACGAATAAAGGGGAGTGGAGAAGTATGAAGGTGGAACCATTGCAAGTGATTAAAGGGGATTACAATCTGCAAAACTATAACCAGACCTATCAAAATTTTGATTGGTCCGAATCGGAAAAGACATTTTCCTGGTATGAAACGGGCCGCGTTAATATGGCGTATGAAGCAATTGACCGCCATGCCGAAACTTTCCGGAAAAACAAGGTGGCCCTTTATTATAGGGATGAAACCAGAAATGAAAAATACACCTTTAAGGAAATGAAAGATTGGACCAACAGGGCAGGAAACGTGCTGAGGACTTACGGCAACATCGAAAAGGGGGACAGGGTATTTGTCTTTATGCCGCGGTCTCCGGAGCTCTACTTCGCCATTTTGGGGATCATCAAGCTGGGGGCCATTGCCGGTCCGCTGTTTGAAGCCTTTATGGAGGGAGCCGTTAAGGACAGGCTGGAAGACAGCGGAGCAAAAGCACTCGTTACAACACCAGAGCTGCTTGAAAGGGTGCCTGTAGACGAATTGCCGGAACTGAAGCATATCTTCCTGGTAGGTGAAAATGTTCAGGAAACAGGGCAATATGTCGATTTCAACAAACGGATGGCTGAAGCTGATAAAAAGCTTGATATTGAGTGGGTCGACAGGAAAGATGGATTGATCCTCCATTACACATCCGGCTCCACCGGCAGGCCAAAAGGGGTTCTGCAT
>DATBUB010000282.1:0-2510 GCA_036516555.1 Bacillaceae bacterium | reverse complement strand
ATTTTAATCTCTTCGCCTTTCTTGATATTGTGTCCGTTTCCGATTAATCTGTAGCATGTGGGAAAAAATTGGGGGAATGACATGATGGAAAAAAAACAACAGCTTCAATTTTGGATATTGATCGGCGTCGTGGCGATTTCAGGTTTTTCACAGGGAATGCTTCTTCCGCTTGTCGCTGTCATCTTTGAAAATGCAGGACTGCCTTCTTCGTTAAACGGCCTGAATGCCATCGCCCTGTATATCGGAATCTTGATAGCCTCCCCCTTGATGGAAGCGCCGCTCCGTAAATTGGGCTATAAACCGATGATCCTCATCGGCGGTTTTGTTGTGGCGGCAGCCTTGTTTCTCTTCCCTCTGTGGCAATCATTCTGGTTTTGGTTTGCACTGAGATTCCTGATCGGGATCGGGGACCACATGCTTCACTTTGCATCGCAAACATGGATAACTTCTTATTCTCCCGAAGAAAAGCGCGGTAAAAATATTTCATTGTACGGATTGTTCTTCGGACTGGGATTTGCAGCCGGACCCTTTATGACCCGGCTGGTGACCATAAATGAAGCATTGCCCTTCCAAATATCAGCAGGTATTGCCATTCTCGCTTGGCTGACCGTCTTTTTGATCCGGAATGATTTTCCGGAACAGGACATGGGGACCGCGTCCATCCTTCATACTTTCAAACGGTTCGGTCTTGTATTCAAAGGAGCTTGGGTGGCTCTCCTGCCTCCATTGGGGTACGGGTTTCTGGAGGCATCCCTGAACGGGAATTTCCCCGTCTATGCCCTGCGAGCAGGGATCAGCGTCCATGATGTCTCCATATTGCTCCCTGCTTTTGCGATAGGCGGAATTGTGTTTCAGCTCCCTTTGGGTGTCCTGAGCGACCGCTTTGGCAGGCATACCATTTTGGCCTGGACGATGTTGAGCGGCTTTGTCAGCTTCCTGCTCGCAGGTTTTGCAGAGACTTCGGTACTCATGCTGCTGTTGTGTTTCTTTACGGCGGGTATGGCCGTCGGTTCATCCTTCTCTCTTGGAATCAGCTATATGGCTGATTTGCTACCAAAGCATTTGCTACCCGCAGGGAACATCATGTGCGGGATTTTATTCAGCTTCGGCAGCATGGCTGGCCCCTTGATAGGAGGGCTGACGATACAATACACGGCAGGAAACAGTTTCTTCTTCCTGATCGCCGGCATGCTTCTCATCATTTTTATTTCCCTGGCTTCTTTCAAAAAAAGGACTCAAAACATGCAAAGCTGAGCGCCATTTTTGCACCATTCCAAATAAATGTGATAATATGCAATAAATACAAACACAATTATTCCCGGATTTGCTGTCGCCTTCAATGGTGGCAGCTTTCGTCGTTTAATGGAGACATTGAGCATGATTCTTCTTCTCAACTACAGGTACATTCAAGGAGGAATTCAATGATGGCTGAAGTTCAACCTTTGAAACGCGAAAACAGTGTATCTAAGTTCGAAAGGCTGCTGCCCCACGCAGAACTGATTGCATCTCTGGCCAGCGGAGTGCTCATATTGGCAGGCTGGCTTGCGTCCAGGGACAGCCAAAGCAGCGTCTCGGTCGCCCTCTTTTTGTCAGCCTTTTTCATCGGCGGATTTGCCAAGGCGAAAGAAGGAATAGAAGCCACCATCCGTGATAAAGAGCTGAATGTGGAATTGCTGATGATTTTTGCCGCAATTGGTTCGGCTATAATTGGATATTGGGCGGAAGGAGCCATCCTGATTTTTATCTTCTCTCTAAGCGGAGCCCTGGAAACGTACACCATGAATAAAAGCAGGAAGGAAATATCCGCACTCATGGACATTCAGCCGGAAAGTGCAGTAAGGATCACCGATGCCGGAGAGGAACAAGTCCATATTTCCGAGCTGGAAGTGGGCGATTTGGTACGGGTCAAACCTGGTGAAAGAATTCCAACGGACGGTCTCATTGAAAAAGGATTCACCACCATAGATGAATCCGCCATTACCGGTGAATCCATGCCCGTTTCCAAGCAGGCGGGAAATGAAGCCTTCACCGGGACAGTCAACGTTTCAGGCTCACTGACCATTCAAGTCACAAAGCCAAGCAGCGAGACTCTTTTCCAAAAAATAATCGATCTTGTTCAATCGGCCCAAAGTGAAAAGTCGCCTTCCCAGCTGTTTATTGAACGTTTTGAAGGCACATATGTAAAGGCGGTCCTGCTTGTCGTCCTTCTCATGATGTTCCTCCCCCACTATGTACTCGGTTGGAGCTGGAATGAAACATTTTACAGGGCGATGATCCTGCTAGTCGTGGCATCGCCGTGTGCTCTCGTCGCCTCCATCATGCCGGCTTCCCTGGCCGCCATTTCAAATGGGGCAAGGAAAGGGATATTGTTTAAAGGCGGCGTTCATCTTGAGAACCTCAGCCGAATGAGCACCGTCATTTTTGACAAGACAGGGACACTGACAAGGGGGCGTCCAGAGGTGACGGACTTCATCCCAAAAGATGGGCTAGATCCGGATAAAGTGATGAGA
>DATBUB010000281.1:0-11526 GCA_036516555.1 Bacillaceae bacterium | reverse complement strand
CATTTATTGACTTGGCCAGGCATCCTGCTCAGTTCATTGTAGGTGGAGCCCATCAACTCTGCCGGTTCTTCATCACCCATGAGCCATAAGGCCAGATCAAGGAAATGGCATCCGTAATCGATCAGGCCGCCACCGTAATTTCGGCATGGAATTTATTCGGCGTGCACACCACAACGGCATCCACTTCCTCCAGCATATCCTGATATGTTTCATGCACCTTTGGAATGTCAAAGGCAGCAGCAGCCTCCTGTGCCTTTTCCGTATGGATATCCGTCACCGCTTCCACGACAGCCTTGTCCGAAAGCCTTTTCAAGGCAGGTATATGGCGATCCTTGGCAATGCCGCCAGCTCCGATGATGCCCACTTTCAGTTTGTTCATAACAATACTCCCCTGCAAAAGCTTTTAACAGATTACTTTGTATTCACCTGAACAATTTGTTTTGTCTTGCTGGACTCAAGGGCAGCCAGCACAACATTTAATGAGTTCATTCCTTCCCGTCCCGTTACCGGCGGATCCGTATTATGTAAAATGCTGTCCACGAACTGGTCTATCACAAGAGAGTTGGTTTGCCCGCCTTCTTCATTGGACTGGATTTTCCCAAGACTTAACTTCTCCGACTCGCCATTTTGGTACTGAATAACCAGCGAGTAATCAGGATCATCCTCCAGCCTCAGGACGGCTTTTTCACCATAGATGATAGTGGAGTTATCCTCCTTCGCATAGACCCAGCTTGCAGCGAGGGTGCCCACAATTCCGCTTTCCGTTTTCAAAATACATACGGCGTGATCATCTACTGTGCTGTTTTCTTTCGAGCCGGACTCAACAAATGCTCCAACTTCCACAATTTCTTCGCCCAGCAAATAGCGGAGGAGATCCGTTTTGTGTACACCAAGATCACCCATCGCCCCAATAAAGGCCTCTTCTTTCTTGAAAAACCAGCTGTCTTTCCCATCGGCGCTCCAGCCCTCAGGACCAGGGTGGCCAAAGGCTGTACGGAATCCGTAAATCTTTCCTGCTTCGCCGCTTTGAATCATCCTTCTCGCTTTCTCATGTGATGGAACAAAGCGCTGATTATGGGCAATCATCAATTTTTTATTGTTTTTCTCAGCGGCTTCAATCATGGATTCCGCCTCTTCTCTCGAAACGGCCATAGGCTTTTCGCACAAGACATGCTTTCCTGCATTTAAAGCGTCAATGGACATGGAGGCATGCAAATAATTCGGTGTGCACACGGAGACAGCATCAATATCTTTATCCGCAAGGAGCTCTTTGTAGTCCGTATACGCTTTTCCTCCAAATTGCCCTGCCATTCCCTTGGCACGTGCTTCATTAATATCGCATACTGCAGCAATCTCTATGTTTTTATTTGCAGCGTACTCAGGCAAATGCCGATGCTTCGAAATGCTGCCGCAGCCAATGATACCTACTTTAATTTTTTCCATAAAAACCCCTCCTCCGCTAAGCCTTTTTCGACTCAGCCACCTGTTTGACCCTATCCAAGAACTGAACTACCACTTTGTCGCCGGCAAACATAAGAAACGGCTTTAAATACCATTTCAGCGGCTTGTTTGTCGTGGTATACCTGAACATGGTCCGGTCCTCTGTAATTTTGGCAAGCTCATAGGTTGCCGTAATATCAAAAAGGTTCGCCAGCACAAACCCCGCCTTCATACGCTTTTGGCCAGGTGTATCTTTATACTCCAGCGTTTGGACCTCGTACTCTTGGATTCTCTTGCCCTCCTTATATTTCTGGAGGTAGATGCTTCCGACTCTTTCCTCTGTAACCTTTACAGGTTTATTTTCAACCACCTGCGGCATGATGGATTGCATGTTTTCCAGTGACCCGTCCAACAACTCCCATACTCGTTCAATCGGCGCCTCAATGACGATTTCCTTTGACCATTGTTTCACCCTTTTTTCACCCCTTAATCTGCAAATCTGTTTTTTCATATGGCAAACGTTTGCACTATTATACCAAAAATTCCGGCGGATGCCTCCTCTGAGAAGAGGGGGTTAAAGTTCTCTCCCCTCCTGTGTTTGCACACGCCTTTTTTTCATCCGCTGATACAAGTACCACCCCGGAAGCAAAGCCAGCAATAGGGCAATAATGACATAATGCTGCATATTCGGTGACATCAGGCCGTTTACAATCAAGCAAAGGATAAAGACATAAATCAGGTTCCCTGCCATTGTAGCCAGCGTGTAATGAGAAAATTTGATGGAGCTGACCCCCGATGCCATATTGATGAGGCTGGAAGGAGCGAACGGGATGAGCCTGGCATACAGCACATACAGCAGCCCGTTATATTCAATTTTCTCCTTGATGCCCGGGCTGATTTTGTTTGCCAGGAAGGACTGGAACCAATACCGGTAGAGAAAAAAGGCAGCCATGCCCCCCGCTACACTTGTACCCCAGCTCCAGAGATATCCATAGAGAAAGCCAAATAAAAAGATGTTGATTGTGATGATCAGGAACAGGGGGACAAGGGTGAATAAGTTCTGAAAGACCATCAACAAGAAGGTAATGAAGAGGGCAATATGGATTTCCTTCTCCAAATATCCCTCAATTTCGCTCAAATCATCGCTTCTCAAGGTGGCAAACCATTCGGTATTTACGATCCAAACGATACAGCCTGCAACTACCAAGAAGGACAAAATTTTGATATATGTTTTTATTTATATCCCTCCCACGGTGACTTATTGAAAACCCGCCAGGCAAAAGTGAACGTTTTGACCGGTTGAATGTAT
This sequence comes from Bacillaceae bacterium, assembly GCA_036516555.1. Taxonomy (GTDB): domain Bacteria; phylum Bacillota; class Bacilli; order Bacillales; family Bacillaceae_C; genus DATBUB01. The sequence goes on along the minus strand of DATBUB010000281.1, from coordinate 8,777 downwards.
AACGTATATGTAACTTTTCGATAAATATGCAGGAATTCCTTCAAAAGATTAAAGATAAAAAACTGCCGAAAAATTTCTTCGGCAGTTTCCGTATCTTTCACCAATTATTCAGCAGCTGTTACTTCTTGAACGGCTGCTTCCTCTTCCGTTACAGCATTTTCATCTGTACCTTCTTCAGTGGCTTCTTCTGTGTTCTCTTCTGTTCCTTCTTCAGTGCCTTCTTCTACTGCTTCTTCAGCACCTTTTGCCGGTTCAGCCACTTCTTCAGTTCCTTCTTCCGCTTCAACCGTTGCATGGACGGCTGCATTCAGTGATGCTACTTCCTTTGCACGAGCGCTGGAACGTTCAAAAGCCATGGAATTGATTTTGTTTTGGATAGAAGGGCTCACTGCTTCTTCTGTATCCTCTTCTGTATCTTCTTGTACGCCTTCTTCAGTACCTTCTTCAGGTGCTGTTACCTCTTCCGCATCCTCTTCTGTGCCTTCCTCAGGTGCAGTCACTTCTTCTGCGTCCTCTTCTGTGCCTTCTTCAGGTGCTGTTACTTCTTCTGCGTCATCCTCTGTACCTTCTTCAGGTTGAGTTACTTCATCTGCATCGTCTTCAGGCTGAGCTGGAGCAGCATGGACGGCTGCATTGGCAGAAGCACGCTCTTTGGCACGTGCACTGGAACGTTCAAAGGCCATGGAGTTGATTTTGTTTTGGACGGAAGGGCTCACTTTATCTTCTGAACCTTCTTCAACGTCTTCAGCCGGCTCTTCCACTACTGGTACTTCTGGCTGTTCTTCTTCCACAACTGGTTCAGGCTGAACTGGCTGTTCCTCTTTTACTTCTTTGACAGGCTTTACTTTTAGGCCATGGACTGCAGCGTTGGCAGAAGCGCGAGCCTTTGCTCGCTCACTTGCGTTTACGTGTGCCTGGGACCCTTTATTTTCAGCTTTTACATTTTGTTTTGCTTCAGCTTGGACATGTGCCTTTACTGCTTTTTCAGCTTGGTGCCCCGCTGCTTCAGATCCTGTTGCACCGACTAGCGCTCCAATTGTTAAGGCTCCGGCAAATACCATTGATTTGATAATAGTTGTTTTTTTCATGTTTGAATTCGCTCCTTAATTTTTATTTTTATAGTTGAAAAATGTATAAAAATTAAGAAGCCGTTTTTGGCGGCTGCATTGGAGGTGCATTCACCCATTGGTTTCGAAACAGGTCAATCCTTGACACGAAAATTTGGCTGCCTTTCTCCCTGCCGATTTCAAAAATAGAGAGGATCCCTGCCTTTGCAAACACAGGTGCTTGGGTTTGATCTGTGACAACCACTCCGCTTCCCAAGGTATGAATCTCGGGAATAGACGTTATGACTGCTTTCCATCCATCGTATCCCGCCTTTTGCTGTGGGAAAGTGGCATTTTCTGTTGTTTCAGATGTCGCCGGGACGGTATCAGGATTTTCCTTATATTCAGCTTGCGCTTTACCCGCCGGCTTGGAAAGGACCGGTTTTAATTCCTGAGGATTCACCCTAGTCTCATTCATTCCTTTGTCTTCGGCAGTAAGCATTTCAGGTACTTGGATTTGCCCGGCATTTGGCTTTTCAGGTTCTGCCTCTTTTGCATGGGATACCGCTTTTCCAGTCTGCTTACCTTCTCTGTTGGCTTCCTTATTTCCGTTGGATGACCGCGCTGTTCCAGGTTTCACATTCCCGTTTTTATTCCCGCTGACTTCAGGAAGCACCTTTGGCTTCTGAGCTGGGATCGTTTTATTGGGCGTTAATCCTGGATTCGGCACCTTTTTCTCTGCTGGCACCCTGTCACTGACCTTTGGGCTTTCCGCCTTAGGTTTAGGTACAGGATTAGGAATGGCAGGTTGGGGCTGACCGGGCTTTGCAGCTTCCTGGCCGGGAGGCACTTGCTTACTGTTATCAGAAGCACTCTCACCCTTATTGGCTGCTTGAGGCATTCCTTTAGATTGCGAAACTGCCACATCCGGTTCCTTTCCCGCCTTTTCATTTGCTGCCAGCACTTCTGTCGGGAGGATCAATATCACACCTAATAACAAGCTGTTTAACAACACGCTTGTAAGTCGCATATTCTTCACCCCCTTTCTTTGCTGCTATACCATTCTGATGTCCCTGTCGTTTTTTGTCCGTTTTTTATAAAAAACCACCTATCCACCCATTTTTTAAACCAGGTATTTCAGCCTGTTTTTCAGGAATCCACTGACAATTATGGGTGTGAAAGGAACTGTTTTCTATCCCTGTTTGCTCTTTAATCCAAAAGGGAAATCGTATATACAGGTTTGTTAAATCGTTAGGAAAGGAGGGGGATCGTTGCAGGAAAACAGGGTGCTGGAAAGTCTCTCTTTTTTCAAGAGATTGTCCATAAATGAAATCTTGCTGTTTATTGTCTACCTTTCTCTCATATTTCTCGTGAAATGGGCTTTCTTGTTTGCGTTGAAAAGGTGGATACGTACGAAGTGGTTTCAAGAGAGGGCTTTTCCGGTAGTGGAAGATGTTTTGAGATGGATCGCCTTTTATGGATCTATCCTGTTCTTTTTGCTTTACTTCTCCAAGGAAAATTGGCTTTTCACTCCCATTTATAAGCTTGAGGGTGTAGAGGTCTCCCTTTTCTTGATCATCGTAGCTGTTATGATTGTTACGTTTGCAAGCCGTTTAGTCAAAGCGTTCAACGCATACGTAATGCCCTTTTTTTATGAGCAGCTTGATGTTGATGTCGGTATGGGGTATACAATCAATCGATTGATTTATTATACGGTGATGCTGCTGGCCCTTGCCATAAGCTTTGCGATTGTGGGGCTCGACCTTAGGGCTCTGGCCGTGGTCTTCAGCGCCCTGGGCATCGGTATAGGGTTTGGTCTGCGGAATGTGGCCGCTAACTTCGTTTCAGGCATCATCATCCTGTTTGAACGGCCTTTGGAAGTGGGTGAAACAGTGGAGGTGGAGGGGAAAATCGGAAGGATATCGAGGATCAAACTGCGTTCCACCGTCATCGAGACGTTTAAGGAAGGAACAATGATTGTTCCTAACCAGTACTTCATTGAGCATATTGTTAAAAATCGAACCGGCTCCAAAGTGTTGGCACAGGTAAAGGTCAGCGTGGCGTATGGAAGCGATACGGAAAAAGTGGAGTCCTTGCTTCACCAAGCGGTCAAACGGGAGGCCACGGATGCGCCGGGTGTAATGGCACTGCCAGAACCGGATATCCGCTTTGTCGGTTTTCGCAATTCCGCTCTCGATTTCCTTCTGGAGATTCCCGTTTTGGACGTGCCGACGAAAGAGCATATTGAAAGCAGGCTACGGCATGCCATCTCAGATTTATTTTATAATCATGGAATCAAACTGGCTGAGTTTCCGATTGAAAACGTGAAAGAGTAGGAAGCTTTTGAGATAATGGAAGAAACCAGGAAAGGATGAATGAAATGAACGCCTTCAAAGAACTTACTTCCTCCAATGATTGGAAGAATGTCATGGCCCAATCTATGAAGGAGCCGATATTGGTGTTTAAGCACAGCACCACCTGCCCCATCAGTGCTTCGGCCTACCAGGAATATATATCTTTCGAAACCGAGCTCGATAAGTATGTGGTGAAAGTCATTGAATCCCGTCCGGTTTCCAATGAAATTGCAAACGATATTGGCGTAACCCATCAATCACCTCAAATTTTTCTGATTAAAGAGGAAAAACCTTTATGGAACGCGTCTCATTGGCATATTACAGAAAAAAGCATCGAAGAGGCAATCAAGGAGAACTTGTCATAAGAGAAAATGGCCTGTTTCATAAACGGGCCATTTTTTCCGTATTAATCAAAAATGGTATCTTTATGCGGATTTTTAAAAAACTCGAAAAGCATCTTAATCTGCGTCTCCGTATTCCGGTTGAGCGATAGAGGAGGAAGGCGGTCCTTAGGGAAAAAATCGATGTCATATGTTTCGGTCCCCACCGCTGCAGCTCCGCCTGTCACCTCACACAAAATAAACATTTTGTAGTAATGATACGCCTGCGGAGGGTGCGGGTGCTTATGAGAATCCAACACGGCCAGCAGCCTTTTGGGAAGTACCTCAAAGCCTGACTCTTCCTTCATTTCCTTTACGATATTTTCAGAAGGAGATAGCCCTATATCGCAGAAACCTCCTGGCAGTGACCATTTGTCATCGTACTTTTCTCGGACCATCAAGATGTTCCCTTCCTTGAAAACGACCCCTCTTACATCCGCTTTAGGAGTTTGATATCCGGTTTCATTGTTGAATAGATCCACAATCTTCTTCATTTCCAGTCCCGTATATTCAGCCATGATTTCAGTACTGATGGTCCTCAGTTCTTCAAAACGCTCCCTGTCATATACGTCCTTTGAAAAAGCCAAGCCTGCCTGTGAAATCGATTGAATCCTTTTAGCCCAGTCCAGCCATTTATCTCCCATTGCCCTTACACCTCCCCCATCAGCATAAGCTGTTTCTTTTTTCCTTTCAAACTTCAACGAAAGTACAATGGAATATTTTCTATAAGCTGTTTAATAGCCGCCGGAAAAAACCTGTTTTTCATATGAGCTAAATACACGGTGCGCGTCATTAATGGTGAATCGATCGTCTTTCGGATAACCTGTGAATTCTGCCCCTGATAAATATAGTTTTCGGGTATAAACGCAATGCCCAAATTTTCTTCGGCCAAATTCCATGCTGTTTCAAAGCGTTCAATTTCAAACATAATATTGGCCTTAATATTACGTGATGCCAGCGCTTCCAAGATGTTGGCCCTTGTCTGATATCCCGGTTTCCCCAAAATGAGAGGCTCACCCCTTAAATCATCGAGGTTTAGCTCTCTTTTCCACGCCAGCCTGTGCTGTTGATGCATGATGACCATATACGTTTCCCTGTATATGGGTGTTATCGATATATCATCTTCCTTGATCAGCTGGTTTGTTATGCTCAAATGCACGTCATAATTCCGAAGTGATTGAATGACATGTTTCTTTTCCGAAATCTCCGTAAAACGGATTTGCATGTTGGGATTATGAATCTTAAAATCCTTTATGATTTTAGGAACCCAATGCTGGGTTGATTCAATGATGCCCAAGTGGAGCTCCCCGCGGCCCGTTGTGATGGATTCATCCAGTTCTTTCTGAATACTCTCCATACGCCGAATGAGCTCCTTTGCCCGTTGATACAGCAGGATTCCGCTGTCCGTCACGTGAAAATGCCTGGTGCTTCTTTCCAATAGCGGCGTACCCAGCTGCCGCTCGAGAAATTTAATGGACTGGCTCAGCGATGGCTGAGAAATATGAAGGGTTTTCGCTGCTTTTGAAAAACTGTTCTCTTCCACTATGGCTACAAAATGCTGGAGTTTCTTAATGTCCATCCTATTGCTCCTTCATTTATTAGTTTTTCCTATGGTTTTATTACAATAATATATTAGAAATTATAAATATGTCGAATTATAATTCGTTTAGACAGATTTTTGTCTAAACTTCTTAAAAGAAGCAGGTTGCAGACAAAGTTTTCAGAAGGTTCTTCTTAAGCTTTTAAGTAATCGCTTTCTTTTTTGAGACAAGTGACATTCTAGAGATTTAGGGGGAAAAGAAATGACAATCGCGTTAAACCAAGTAACAACCATCTTCTTGTCAGTTGTACTTTTTGTTCTCGGCACCGTTCTAGTCAAAAGAATCGGGTTCCTGCAGCGTTTTTGTATACCTGCACCAGTTGTCGGCGGCCTCTTGTTTGCAGTCGTTGCAACAATACTAAAACAACTGAACGTATTGGAGATCACATTAGATACTTCCCTGCAAAGTTTGTTCATGCTTACCTTCTTTACGACAGTGGGAATTGGTGCAAGCTTCAAACTCGTTAAACTGGGTGGCAAACTGCTCGTCATCTATTGGCTGGCGTGCGGGTTTCTGGGTCTTGCCCAGAATGTCATCGCTGTTTCCTTATCTAAGGTACTGGATATCAATCCTCTGATTGGGATAATGGCGGGCTTGATTTCCATGGAAGGCGGGCACGGCTCAGCCACCGCATTCGGCCAAACAATAGAAGAGATGGGAGTCAACTCTGCGCTGTCCATCGGGATTGCAGCAGCAACATTCGGTCTGATTGCCGGAGGATTGGTCGGGGGTCCAATCGTCAAATACCTCATTTCGAAATATAACTTGAAATCCACTGAAACGGATGAAGAATCAAACGGAGAACAAGACAGCGAATCTTCTGCTGCGAGCGGGTTTGATTCCAACCGCTTTTTTATCCAGCTTCTGCTGATCACTTTCTCCATGGCCCTTGGTACGTTTCTTGGAGAATTGTTCTCGGAAAAAACCGGATTTGTCCTTCCAAGCTATGTAGGTGCCATGTTCGTAGCCGTCATTGTCCGTAATATCGCCGATAAGATCAACCCAGACATTGTCGAAATGAAGTCTGTAAGCCTTATCAGCGATGTCACGCTTGGCATCTTCCTCTCCATGGCTTTAATGAGCATCAAACTGTGGGAGCTTGCCGACCTGGCACTTCCGATTCTGGTCATTGTTATTTTCCAAGTTGTATTTATTGTCCTTTTCGGCATCTTCGTTCTGTTCCGCCTTCTCGGCAAGAACTACGATGCGGCTGTCATGGTCGCCGGTTTCGCCGGCCACGGCCTTGGCGCCACGCCTAATGCGATGGCAAACATGTCCGCTGTTACCCAAAAATTCGGGCCATCCAGAAAAGCTTTTTTGATCGTACCGGTGGTGGGGGCGTTCTTAGTCGATGTCTTTGCCATGCCAATTATCATCACCACTATTAACCTGCTGAAATAAAACAACTTAGAAAGGGCGGATTTACATGTCACAAACAAATCCTATAACGATTAACGAAAAAAGATTGCTGGAGGATTTTTTTTACTGGGCCAAAATCAATGCACCGAGCAAAAGTGAAAAAGTGATAGCAGACCTTCTCGTTCCTGCTTTGCAAGAGCTTGAGTTCAGCATTGAATTTGATGAGGCACACAAGGCCTTCAATGGGGACTGCGGAAACCTGATTGCCTATTGGAAGGGAACGGACCCTGGGCTCCCCCCGTTGTTCCTCTCCACTCATATGGATACGGTACTGCCTACCGAAGGATTAAACCCTGTTATCAAAGACGGCATCATTTATTCCGATGGAACCACCATCCTTGGCGCAGATGATCGGGCTGCCCTGGCTTCCTATCTTGAAGCGATCCGAACCATTCAGGAATCGGGCATGCCTTGCGGTCCCATCGAGCTGATTCTCACCGTCAACGAGCAGCAAGGCTTGCAAGGAGCAAGCAACCTTGATTACTCGAAGGTGAAAAGCAAGGAAGGTTATATTTTCGACAGCAGCGGCGATGTGGGACAAATCATCCTGCAAGGACCATACAGCAGCCGATTCCATGTTGAAGTAATCGGAAAATCGTCACACATCGGGCTTAACCCGGAAGAAGGAGTCAATGCCTTCTTGATTGCTGCTGATATCCTTAGAAACGCAAGCCTGGGGAAAATTGATGAGAATACCCTTGCAAATGTCGGCATGATGAACGGCGGTGAGCTTTCCTCCATTATTCCAGGCCGCATCAGCATGACCGGTGAGGTTCGCTGCTTTGAAAAAGAAGGATTAGATGGTTACCTGGAAGAATTCATTCAATCTGCTTCCGACATCGCTGCTTCCCATGGAGGAAAAATTAAATCACAGGTGGAGAAAAAATACTTTGGATTCAATATAAATCGTGACCACATTTTGGTGAAAAACGCCATAGAGGCTACAGAAGCGGCTCAAGTGGAGCCTTGCATAACAAAAACACTTGGCGGGGCCGATACGAATATCCTAAATGAAAATGGTCTGACATGTATTACACTCGGCAATGGATTCCGGAACATCCATACGTTCCAAGAGCATATCAGCGTGGAAAACCTGATGAACACCGCAAAATATACCGTCAGCCTGATTCAGAATTGGCATCGTACGAATAGTAAGTAAGAAGCAAAATGGGCAAAGCCACACCGGCTTTGCTCTTTTTTTGACGGCAATCCCCCATGCCGACAGCTTACGTTTGACGGCTTGTTTGCCTTAGGTGTAAAATGTTTCCCAACGTAAACATCTGTTGGGCATTTGCATATACATGTGAAACGATTATACAGAACAACAACGAACAAGAGCATAAGGGAGAATGAGCAATGACGGAGAATTTGCTTTTGGCCTTTGGACTGACGTTGATGGCAGGACTTGCTACAGGGATCGGAAGCGTTGTGGCATTTTTTACATCTACAGCCAACACGAAGTTTCTGGCCTTGACCCTTGGATTTTCCGCAGGGGTCATGATTTATGTATCCATGATTGAAATTTTTGTCAAAGCTAAAGATGCCTTGACTGCTGCCATGGGAGCTGAATTGGGGAACTGGATGACAGCGGCAGGTTTCTTTGCCGGAATGATCCTGATCGCGCTCATTGACAGATTCGTGCCCCAGCAAGGGAACCCTCACGATCTTCAGCATGCGGAAAATTCACCGCACAAACAAAACGGTGTTAAACATGCAGAGCTGTTGAAGATGGGTACCTTCACAGCCCTGGCCATTGGAATCCACAACTTCCCAGAAGGGATTGCCACCTTTGTATCGGCACTTCAGGACCCGAAGCTGGGGATCGCTATTGCCGTTGCGGTGGCCATTCACAATATTCCTGAAGGGATCGCAGTCTCGGTGCCCATTTATTTTGCCACAGGAAGCAAAAAGAAAGCCTTCAAGCTTTCTTTCCTGTCAGGCCTTGCTGAACCTGTGGGTGCCCTGGTGGCCTTTATC
>DATBUB010000280.1:0-8978 GCA_036516555.1 Bacillaceae bacterium | reverse complement strand
AAAATAACTGCAAATGTTCGTGAATATAAACATCCAGCCCGAAATAACCTTAAATTTACCATAAGTGCCATATTGGCGCCGAACATCAGAAATATTATGAATTTACACCTTTATTTTACATCCCCTTTATGGCATTGTATATCTAAAAGATACATATCAAAGAGTTAGGGTGACAACTTTGAAAACATATAATGATACGACGTACGCCATTCTTGGAATATTGACGACCGGCTGCAGTTCAGGCTATGCCATCAAGCAGTTCATTGATCAGAGTCTGCATCACTTTTGGAAAATCAGCTATGGACAGATCTATCCGACCCTCAAGCTGCTAGTGGAGGAGGGGCTTGCAACGGTCCGAACATCTTCGCAAACAGGCAAGCCGGATCGGAATGAATATGAGCTTACCTCCAAAGGGGAGGCTGTCTTGAAGGACTGGCTGGAGCAGCCGGTCGCACAGATACCGGTTGAACGCAACGAGGTGCTTCTAAAGCTTTTCTTCGGGCGCCATCAGTCAACAGAAGGAAAATTATCGTATCTGGAGGATTATAGGCACAAGCTGGAGGTCCGATCTCACACTTACGAAAGCATCGAACAGTTAATTACCGCAAATCAGCAATACTCGCAGGATACCAAGTATTGGCTATATACACTGGATTATGGAAAACGAACCACAAAGGCCGCGATTGAATGGTGCAACGCAACAATCGAACAAATTAAAATGGAGGAGTCATGAAAAATGGCGAAGCAAATTTTTACCGGACGATACACAACGGAGAATTCGGACAACATGGTTGTGTTTATTATCGGGATGCGGGTGAACAAGCGGCTTGCTGTTCACAAGTGGCTGCCGGTTTTCAACGCCATGCCCGGAATGATTCGGGAACTTTATATCCATAAGGAAGAGCTGGGGTTTCTGTCTATGGAAAGCTATTTTGGTCTGAGAACAACGGCCATGATTCAATATTGGCGGTCGACGGAAGACCTCCTGGCTTACGCCAAAGGGGAAAAGCACATGAAGTCGTGGAGACAGTTTAATCAGAAAGTCGGCAACAACGAGGCTGTCGGTATTTATCACGAAACCTATGTACTTGACGGTGGGGATTACGAATCCATTTATGGAAATATGCCTGTATACGGTTTGGCAAAAGCCATGAAGCATATTCCCATAACGGAAGCGCGTGCGACTGCAAGGAAACGGCTGAAGACGGAAACAGCTGAAAAAATGTGAAGGAAATCGACGCGGAAACAAAGAAAGCAATGTCGCACAAATGACATTGCTTTTCTATTATGGACTTCTTATCCAAACTTTTCCCCAAAAAACGAACCATTTTGGAAGACGTCGGTCACTGGTTTTCCCGGTCCTGCTTCAGGAAATGTATCAGCGTTTGCTCCCGCTCAGCATTTATAGCTCTGGAACCCTCTTCCACCCACCGGTAAAAGCCTTCCCCGCTCTTATCGCCGAGCTTTCCTTCCTGGACCAGGTGTTTCAGCCAATGGCCAGGCTTTTTTTCGGCACTTAAATCTTCAAACAGATACTCGGAAATGGCGGCAAATACATCGAGACCGCCCAAATCCGCTGACATGAGGGGTCCGGTAACCGGCAGTCTGCGCCCAATGCTATACTTGGCGGCCGCATCGATATCCTCTTTCGATGCCACCCCTTCATCCAGCAGGGACTGCGCCTCCCGGAACAAGGCAAACTGCAGGCGATTGCCGATAAAGCCGGGAACTTCTTTCTCCAGCAGGATCGGCTCCTTTTTCATCCGGTGCATCAGATCCATTGTACGGTCAACCGTATCCTGGGTTGTTTGCTTTCCCTTCACGACTTCCACGAGAGGGATCAAGTGTCCGGGATTCCAGAAATGCGTCACAATAAAACGGCCGGGATGCATCGCCTTCTCCGCCAAAGAGGTCGGCGTGCAGCCGGACGTGTTGCTTGCGATGATCACCTTTTCATCCACAAGCTCCTCCACCTCTCTATACAATTCATGCTTAAGTTCCAGCACTTCCGGTATGGCTTCGATTATGAACGTCGATCCTTGAAGGGTTTCCGGAAGAGATGTCCCAAGACTAATGCGCGAACGGATATCTGCCGACTCGGCCCGGTCCATCAAGTCATTCTCCTCCATGACTTGCAGCTTACTCCGCACCCCTCTGTCTGCCCTGGCAAGGTCTTCCTCATTCACCCCAAACACCTTCACATTGAACCCTGCCCACGCTGCCGCCAGGGCAATGGAATGCCCCATCGTCCCGCTGCCGATAATCGCCAAGTTCTCCATTGCGCTTCACCTCAATCTCCTTTGTTTTTTGACTAAAATGAACTTAAAATATCGCATTCATCGATACCCGTTTTTTATCAGCACCTGCCTCTTTTAAATACGGATTATCAACAAACTGTCCAACCGTGGACATGATAGTCAGCTGCTTGGCCATGTATTGCGGTGTATACGGCATATCGCTTTTCAGCCACCAGATTATAACTCCCAGGTAAGCGGAGGTGATGTAGCTTTTCACAATATTAGAGGGGATTAAAAGCTGAATCTTATCCTTTTCAAGAAAACTTAGTCCCTGTTCGACGAATTGCTCGATTACTTTTGCGACTTCCTCTGTAAAATAGGGGATTTTCGCTTCTGCCAGCATGATTTTATAAAAATCCCTGTTTTCCATAATTTTTTCAAAGAGGCGGATAAAGGCGGGGTGCGGCTGGTCATGATGGTAGTTAAATTCAAAGTCTGGAATCTTGACGCTTTTCTTTAAATCCTCCAGCGCTTCATCGAGGCATTGTTCCAGCAGTTCATTTTTATCATAGAAATGCAAATAAAAGGTAGCTCTGTTCAAGGCTGCCCTTTTGGTCAGTTCTTGCACCGTAATTTTCTGATAGTCCTTCTCCTCCATCAGCTCCAGCAATGCATTTTCAAACATCTTCCTTGTTCTTTTCACCCTCGGATCTGTCTTTCTGGACATTTACATCACCTTTGTCAAATTATTTACTCTATCCTCAACATCTTAGTGCTTTATGACTATAATGCGACATTTTCACGGCAAGTGATTATTGTTTTAAACTCGTAATTTATTACTATTATATATAACAGTTGCTTGGCAATAAAGGGAATTTTTATACTGTTCAGTCATTTTCGAGTTTTTATAGAAAACGTTTTCATAATAATACGGGAGGTTAAATAATGGTCATTCGAAAAGAAATCAATTGGGATTTGGAAACGGATGTAATTGTACTCGGAAGCGGAGGCGCAGCCTTAACTTCAGCCATTTTAGCCCATGACCAAGGGGCGGAAGTCATCATTTTGGAAAAAGCGGATCAGGTTGGAGGCACGACCGCTTTTTCCGGCGGAATTCCATGGATTCCCATGAACCGTTATATGAAGGACCTCGGCATGTCGGACTCAAAGGAAGCAGCCAAAAAACTGATTAGCCACTTGACCGGAGGCAAAGAACCGGACCCTGCCATGGTGGATGTTTTCATTGATAATGGCTGGAGGATGATCGACTATTTGCATGAAAACACCCCTGTCCGGTTCAGCGTCCCCGCCGGATACGGCGATTATTATGCCGACTTGCCGGGCGGAGTAAAAGAAGGGCGTTCCTTGGACCCTCTCCCGTTTCCGCTGAATGAGCTGGGAGAATGGTCCGAAAAAATCCGGAGAAATCCCATCTTTCCTCCATTAACCCTGGAAGAAGGAGGGGCTGTGGACCCGAGCGACATTGATTTCACAATAGTCGCTGAGCGGATGGAACAGAATATCACGACAATGGGAAGGGCGCTTGTGGGTGGCCTCTTTAAAGCGGCACTGGACCGTGGCATTGAAACATATCTTGAAACCCCAGGTAAAGAATTAGTGATGAACGATGATGGAGCTGTCATTGGCGTCAGGGCCGAACAGAATGGCCAGGATTATTACATCGGCGCGCGCAAAGGTGTGATCATTGCGACAGGCGGTTTTGAATGGAATAAGGAATTGGTCCGCAGCTTCCTGAAAGGGCAGATCACCCACCCCCAATCTCCGGCTACCAATGAAGGGGATGGCCTCATTATGGCCATGGAGGCGGGAGCAAGCCTTGCCAATATGGGGGAAGCCTGGTGGTCCCCGGCATTCGTGGACCCAACGGTTGAGTATGAGGACCGCGTCTACAACCAAATTGACAGCCAGGCTCGGACGATGGCCAACTCCATTATTGTGAATAAGCATGGCAAGCGTTTTGCTAACGAAGGCTCGACTTATATGGATTTTCCAAAATCTTTTTATACGTACGATCAAACCACCCAATCTTGGCCTAATGAACCTCCGGTTTGGCTTATCTTTGACCAGCAGCTGAAGGACCGTGCATTGATTGTGACCATGGCCCCAGGAGAACCTGCACCTGATTGGGTGGCACAAGCAAATTCCATTAGAGAACTTGCCGAAAAAATTGAAGTCGATCCGGATGGCTTGGAAGAAACCGTAAACAACTTTAACAAGCATGCTGAACATGGCGAAGATCCGGAGTTTCATCGCGGAACATTGTTTTTCGAGCAATTTACAACCAAATTCGCCGGACCGAAAGCATGCCTGGGACCGGTCTCCAAAGCGCCTTTTTATGCGCTGCCCATTTACTACGGGGCACTTGGTACAAACGGCGGACCGCGCATTAATGAGCATGGACAGGTCATAAACCTGCACGGAAAGCCGATTCCAGGACTGTATGCAGCCGGGAACGCTGCCATGGGAGTTCTTGGTCCTGCCTATCCGGGAGCGGGTGGAACCATTGGTCCCGCGCTGACGTTCGGCTATTTGGCCGGCATCCATGCCGGAAATACATCTTCACGGGAAATCACCAAGCCGCTTAAAGCGACACTTTAAAGGAGGAAACACACATGCCAAGCGGAACATATACGAAGGAGCTAGACTTATCCATAGAGAGAGTCTGGAATTTTGTAAAGGACATGGACAACTGGGCACCGCTGGTACCCGGTTATATGGAGCATGAAATATTGAGTGATACGCAATCCACCTGGACCTTCAAGGGCGATATCGGCATTATGAAAAAAACGGTCAAGCTTCAAGTGGACATTACCGAATGGAAGGAACCCTCTCTCGTTACATTTGACTTAACGGGATTAAATGAAAACTTCTCAGGCAACGGCTATTTCAAAGCCGAGGCAATCACGGAAAAGCAAACAAGCATGACCGGAAATCTTGATATTACAGCGAACGGAATGATGGGGCCGATGATCAACACCATCCTGAAGTCCTTCGTGCCTAAAACAGCCGAAGAGCTGACGGAAGCGATCGCGAATAAAATTATAGAAATTGAGACGGTCACAAGGGAAGGATAAAAGCGAAAGCCCAGCTGGTAGCTGGGCTTTTTTGTCTATACACTCATCTTCGTTTCGGGAATCAATTTAAAGCCTTCAGCATTAGTGTTTCTTGGTCGAGCTTGTTCAATAAGCAGCGTTCGCTTAATTGATGAAACTGTATTTTATTCATTGTTCTCCTTTGGGTATAGTACTATTTCACCCTCAAATGGAATCAGCTGCATATTAAGTGTGCAGAGTTCCCCCTTTTTCTCATTACTCCTTTTCACCGGTTTAAAGTATTGTGTATCTCATCCACTAATACCTTTAATCCATTGCCCTGTTGGGAGGACTTCATGTTTCTTTTTATCTCTCCACTTTTTGCCTGGAGCATCTCTACATGCTTGATTAAGGAGTCGCTGTTTAAATATTCTTCTTCCAAGGTGAGTGAATATCCTTTTTCCTCAAAGGACTTTGCATTTAAAATTTGGTCACCCCGGCTTTGCTGCAAGCTTAATGGAATGATCAGCATAGGGATTGCCAGAGCCAAAAATTCAAAGATGGCGTTAGAACCGCCTCTTGTGACGACAAAATCGGCAGCCGCCAGCACATCCGGCAGCTCCTCGTGGATATATTCAAACTGCTTATAGCCCCGGGTCGTTGAATGCTTTTCCTCGAAGTTGTTTTTTCCGCAAATATGTACAATTTGATAATTGGACGTTAACTCGCTTAACGCTCCTCTCACCGCCTCGTTGATGGCTTTGGAGCCAAGGCTCCCTCCCATGATGGCAAGGATAGGGCGGTTATCTTGAAATCCCAGGAATGACCTCCCTTTTTCTTCTGAACCTTGAAAAATCTCCTTTCGGATGGGAGACCCAATCGCTTTCGTTTTGTGGCTGGGAAAGTATTTCACTGTCTCATCAAAGGACGTAAAGATTTTGGTGGCAAACCGTTGGGAGATTTTATTGGCCAAGCCAGGAGTCATGTCACTCTCATGAAGAAAAATTGGTATCTTGAGCGACTTGGCAGCAATCACCACCGGGACGGATACAAATCCACCTTTAGAAAATACGATATCTGGCCTTAGGTTCTTTAATATTCCTCTCGCTTCAGCACAGCCCTTTATCACACGGAACATATCCTTGAAATTTTCAATATCCACATACCTTCTGAGCTTACCGCTGCTGATGCCGTAAAAAGGGATATTGATTTTCTCTATAAGCTCCTTCTCAATTCCGTTCCTGGAACCTATATAATGAATGTCCCATTCCTGCTTCTTTATCTCGTTAATGATGGCAACGTTTGGTGTTACATGGCCGGCGGAACCTCCGCCTGTAAACACAATGACTTTTTTTGACATAGATCCTCCTGGACAGACCTTATTACTAACAATTATATGGTGTTAGCACATGGGAATGCCAATGATGGTTTCCAAAATAAAGAAAACGGCAGAAGTTCTGCCGTTTTGATAGTGAGTATAAATCTTTTATTCATTTATAAGGTTATTCCAGATGGAAGGTTTTCACCCGCCCATTTAAATTCTCAGCCAGGTGGGCAAGGTCATCTGCACTGTCTGAGATTTCTTCCATGGATGAATGGGTTTGCTGAATTGAAGCCGTAGTCTGTTCCACGCTGGATGCCACTTCATCCGCGATTGTGGCGATTTTTTCGATAGATTCATTGATAAGCAAGGAGTTTTGAGAAATATCTCCCAAATTTCCTGAAATCACTTCGATTCGATCCGCCATACCGGTTACAGAAGAATTTATCTTGTTAAAGGCTTCTCCCGTCGACTGAATTTGCCTGCTGCCTTCCTGTACTTGAACGTATCCTTCATCCAAGGATTGAACCATCGTTTTTGATTCAGCTTGGATATTTTCAACAATTTCGGTAATATCCAAAACCGAGCTGCTCACTTGTTCGGCCAGCTTTTTCACTTCATCCGCGACAACAGCAAAGCCTTTACCTTGCTCGCCAGCCCGCGCAGCTTCTATCGAAGCATTTAAAGCCAGTAAATTCGTTTGATTGGCGATGGTATTAATCACATCGACCAATGTGGAAATTTCTTGTGATTGCTGGTTTAAATTCTGAACTTTATTGACTGCATCATTCATTATTCCATTGATAAGATCCATCTGCTTCATGGATGTGTTCATTAATTGGCTTCCTTCGTTTGCCAACCCTAATATCCGGTTCGATTCAACAGAAATTTCTCCGCCATATTTATTTGTTTCTTCAATTTTCACGGCAAAGCTGTCCATTTCATTGGTCAATACATTGGACGCCTTTGCCTGGGTGTCCATGGCACTTGCCAGCTCTTGCATGGTGGATGCAACTTGTGTGCTTCCTTGTTTTACTTCATTCGACGCTTTATTTAGCTCTTCGCTTTGGCGGAAAACAGCATCAGAAACCTGTGAAATGTTATAAATCATATCCCTTATGTTTTGCTGCATTTTTTTCGTTGCATCGGCCAGCGCTCCGATCTCATCGGTACGGTCTATCTGGATATCGGACGTTAAATCACCTTCTCCCACTAGCTTTACCTGGGTTGTTAGATCTTTTAACGGCTTTAGAAGATAGTAGGTAAAGGCCAATATTACCGCGACACTGATGATTAAAATAAGCAGCGTCGTGATGAGAAGTTTTTCCTTATTCACATTCATCGTATGATACACATGGGTTACATCAAGATCAGCGCCGATGATCCCAATCACGTCTCCGGATTTGGCTTTAATCGGGTAGTAAGCTGACACATTTCCTCCCCATTCATCTGAATAGGTCATCGCCACTTGCAACGACTCTTTTTCAAAGGTCTCCACCATCGCGGGAAACGAATCGATTTCTTCTTCCTTATCACCTAGTGAAGACTCTCCTTCACTTCCAACAGGCATTCCATCCGCCATGTAATAATACTCATAAGCGCCATCCACCTGTTTTCGGGCCATTGTATATAAATAGGTTAACCCCGTCTTCTCCCGGAATTCATTTAATTGTTCTCTTAATTGGTGATAGTATTCCGTTTCACCGGATTCCAGCGTGATTTGCTGTTCATACTTTTCTGCATCAATCATCTCAGCCGCCTCTTTCACCATCGTTCCGGCCACCTGACTGATCGAATCTTCCACCAACTTAGAAGAAGAGGAGTAGCTTAAATACGAAACAACCAAACAACTGATTAGAACAATGGAAGAAAAGATGACAATCATTTTGATGCGCAAACTATTTTTCATCGAAAAACCCTTCATAGTTGAACTCCCGTCTGTTAATGAATATATGTCTAATAAGTGAGGAAAAATAATAACCGGTAGCTAGATAGTATATGAAAAAAATACCATGGTAACCTTATGATCTCGTATAGGCCAATTGGATTACATAAGGAGAAATTATTGAGGGGAATGGTTATTTTATCCTAGATAGAAATACCCTACCATAATGTTTAGACCAGTTCAACATTTTTACAATCTGTATAAGAGACCGTTTAGGCCACTCTTAGAAGACCGCAAAAACATTTCATTTACATACAATACTGTGCAGGAAAAATTGGAGTTCAATAGAATGAATGATCAACCCCTTCCGATAATATAATTTACTCACTGCTTATCCCTAGGAATGTAAACTCTCGACTATCGATACAACATAAACCGTAGTAAAAAATCCCCCAGCCAAGTTCATTTAAGCAATTGTTGAG
>DATBUB010000279.1:0-9724 GCA_036516555.1 Bacillaceae bacterium | reverse complement strand
CTCTTATATAAAGGGACTTCCAAACCAGGTTCAGGAAGAAAATGCTGTCTTATTATCACTTCATCCTCTTCAAAACGTGCATAGCCAAGCAAGAAAATGACATTTCCCGCCCCTCCGCCCAATCCGGTCGTTTCGGTATCAAAGAAAAAAAGATCGGACGCCGAATAACCCTTTGAGGACAATGGATGACTGCCCGCATAACATTGCCAAGCAGATAGGGCGGTATGCAAATCACGCAAAGCATATTTTCCGTGTCTGTAGTCCAACGGATAACGGACCTCACGGATAAGACAATATCCTTCCTCGCTATGATAGGGATCAACACCGGCCATATCCCATTGATCCTTGAACAGAAGATCTGAGCCGAAATTTTTTTGCCCAAGGGAATTCCTCGGCTCTTTGTTCCCATCTTCCCGAATAAGATGGTTTTTCATCCTGCCCAGCTTATTTTTAAGAGACATTTACCCCATCTCCTTTTACTGCATGGATGCTTCGTGCATGACTTCAAGTAAATGAACGGCCAGACCTTTGGCCCTGATGGTTGATGTATCCGTCCCTACACAGGAAGGACAGCCTGCTTCACAAGGGCATGACTCGACCATTTTCTTTGTTTCTTTTAATATGGAGCCCATTGTGTCAAAGACTTTTTCACTTATCCCGATCCCGCCGGGATATTGATCATAAATGAATACAGTAGGTTTATCATTGTGCGAAGCCTTTATCTGCGGAACGGTGTATAAATCTCCAGGATCGCACATGGCAAACAGAGGAATGATGGCTTTTAATGCATGGGCCGCTCCAATCATGCCCTGCTCCAATTCATCTATATCCATATCCTTAATAGACTTGTCCATGGATATCCAAGCGGCATTCGTGTGAAGCTCCAATTCAGGCAGATGGATTGGCCCTGAGCCTATATTTTCATGGGTATCAAATTTTATTTTTTTGAAGATGGTGGCCATGGCATTGACCGAAACATCACCAAATCCGATCTCAGCTTCCTTGCCCTTCTTTAACCTGTCTTCTTCCAGCACTTTCAGCTGCACTGCGAGATTCGCATCTGTATAATAATCCACTTCCACTTCCCTGACGTAGGCTTTCTTCTCTTCCCAATCCAGAAATTCAACTTGATATTGGACTCCTTGATGAAGATATATTGCTTCATCGTGCAAAAGGGTCATGGCACTGAATGTATCCATTTCTCCAATTACTTTTACGGCTGAACGTTCCGTTTGATCAATGATCACTACATTTTCCTGAGATGCCGATCGCAAGCTGATATTATGGGCCGGAAATGACTCATTCATCCAATGCCATTTATCCCCATTTTTATGCAATACCCGCTCTTCTTCAAGGAATTCGAGTATGTCATGTATGTTTTGATCCCCAAATGCGTCATCTTCCTTAAAAGGAAGTTCATAAGAGGCACACTTGATGTGATCGATAAGGATGATCAGGTTATCAGGGTTGATCCTGGCTGTCTCCGGTGACTGGCTAAAGAAATAGTCGGGGTTTTCGATGACATACTGATCCAATGGTGCTGAACTGGCTGCCAAGATGACTAGAGATTCTGCCGCCCTTCTTCCGGCACGGCCTGCTTGCTGCCACGCACTTGCAATCGTACCGGGATATCCTGTCATGATACATACCTGGAGCTGGCCGATATCCACTCCCAATTCCAGGGCGTTCGTACTTACAACTCCCATAATGTCCCCATCTCTCAACCCTTTTTCAATCTCGCGCCTTTGGGTAGGCAAATACCCGCCCCTATACCCCCGGATGGATTTTGGGCCTAGTTCACGGGTGACAAGCTCCTGTAAATATTTTAGGATAATTTCGACCCTGACCCGGCTTCTTGCAAAAATAATCGTCTGGATTTTATTTTTCAAGAAGACTGAAGCAAGCCTTCGAACCTCCAAAGTAGCGCTCCGCCGGATATTCAGCTGCCTGTTAACGATGGGAGGATTATAAAAAATAAAATGTTTTCGCCCTCTCGGCGCTCCATTCCGGTCGATTAATTCCATTTTTTCACCAGTAAGCCTTTCGCCAAGTTCAAGAGGGTTAGCGATGGTTGCTGAAGTACAGATGAATACCGGCTTGGAACCATAATATTCACAAATCCTTTTTAATCGGCGGATGACGTTGGCAACATGGCTGCCAAAGACGCCCCTGTAAATATGCAGTTCATCAAGAATGACGAATGTCAGATTTTCAAACAGGGAGACCCATTTTGTATGGTGC
The DNA here is from genome assembly GCA_036516555.1 of Bacillaceae bacterium. Classification (GTDB taxonomy): domain Bacteria; phylum Bacillota; class Bacilli; order Bacillales; family Bacillaceae_C; genus DATBUB01. Next base: position 7,483 of record DATBUB010000279.1, on the reverse strand, counting down.
GGCAATATCGCAGAATGGAGCATATCGGGATTTGTAATGACTACATTGCCTGCTTTGCGAATTCTCTGGCGTATATTGGCCGGAGTATCCCCGTCATACGTATAGCTGTTGACCGGCAGTTCCGCCATGTCAATGATTTCATTTATCTCGCTTTTCTGGTCCTGTGCGAGAGCCTTGGTGGGGAAAATATATAGTGCCCTCCCAGACGGATTATCAAGTATTGTTTGCAGAACCGGCAAATTATAACACAGCGTTTTTCCCGACGCAGTCGGAGTGACGGCCGTAAAACTCCGGCCATCCATAGCAAGATTGAAGGCTGTTTCCTGATGCGTATATAAAGAATGAATCCCCTTGGACTTCAAAGCAGATGCCAATTTAATGTTCAGGCCGGCTGGAAACGGGACCGTTTCGGCCGCCTGCTCTTCCAGAGTATGCCAGAATACGATATTGCGGCTGAAATCCGGGTTGCTCTTTAATTGTTCAAGTATGGCTTCAAAATCTTTCTTCCAAATCAAACCCCTCACCTCATTATCTATATTATCGAATAGACGTTCGTTTTCCTAGTGCCAGCATTGAACATTTTGATCCATTTTTCATACAGTGAAGTAGATGTCCGAAAGGAGGTGGCACCATGCCGGATAAGACACCGGACCATTTCAGGACCCATAAAGTTCAGCAAACGGTAAACCACATTATGAAGGCGATGAACGAATTTTTTTCAGGGAAGCCGGGAAAAAACCTGATGGAAAGCATGGATCAATTTTTCTCCGCTGGCACGTTTGGAGGGTTTCCGGTTGAACTAAGGGAAAATGAAAGCCATTATACTGTGATGGCCAAGCTTCCCGGTGTTAACAAAGAACAAATCGACATTGATGTTTTCCCTCAGTATATCACCTTATCCATACAGCATAACGAGCTTATGGAAAAAAATGATTCTGCAAAATCCTCTTATATGAAGCAAGAATCCCATAAGAGATGGAGCAGGACCATACCTTTTATCAAGCCTGTGGACACTTCCCTGGCTGCAGCCGATTATGAAAATGGATTGCTGAGTATAAAGGTTCCAAAGAAAAAAGGAAAAAAAATGAATATAAAATAAAGAAAGGAATCGGCTGCATTGATTGCCGATTCCCTTTTTATGCCTTAAAAATCCCTCCGAGGTTTTTTGCCATATTCGTCACTTGTGTGATTGCGCTTGCCATCTGGCCCGCAGTGTTGACCATTTTGTTCAGATCCAATGTTCCATTTTCCGTTTTAAAGGAGTTCATCAGGGACCCAAATGCCCCCGGAGGCTTGATAGGCTGAGCATGTTTAGGCATATATGCGGGGAACATCCCTTGGAAACCATGATGAATCGGACCCGCTTCTTCCTTGGATTGCAGGGGGTCATAAAACAGGTTTGCCCCAACTGCAGTACCTGTAAATTGAGTTGGATGTCCTCCCCCTGCATGGTGGTTTCCTGGCCATGAACCATACATCTGATTCCCGTATCCAGGGAAAAAATCTGCCGGCGGGAAACCTGGAAGGACATGCTGGTGAGGGGGAAACGGAGTATGAATAGGTCTGTTTCCGTGAATCCCTTGAGTATGGCTATTCATAAACGGATACATAAAACATCCTCCCGGGAATGCTCGTTTACAGTAAAGTATGCTTTCTCCCTTGGGAATGTGATGATACTTATGAGCAGTATGCCGGATTATTTACTTTCGATATGAGCCTCGATGGCCTTTATAACGTTATTCAGGATGAAGTCAATGGATTGGATATGACTGTTAAATTTTTTTTTGCTTGTATCCGGAAAAAAAGCCTTTACCGACACCATTTGGAGATTCTCTGCCGTATTCCGGATTTGTATGGGATGGACATGTTTGGGTTTGTTTTCTATACACCATTGTACGGCAGCAGGCTCCCATTTCTCCGCCAATTCCTTTACTTGATCCGCAAATGGCTTTACAACAGAGAAAAAATCCTCCTGCTGACCAGCCAATTTGCATTTTTCGAAGGCCTCAGCCGCTTTATGGCAATATTCACAGAGTATGATCGTCAGTTTCTTCAGCTCTTTTTCTTCCACTTTATTCACCTCCGGACAAAGGAAGGAGCAGCCGATAAAAAAAGCTGCTCCACTTGGTTATCTATATCCTACTTTGTCCGCCGTTTCATTTCAAGCCCTATAACTGCTACAGACGTACAGGCACCAACCCTCTTGATTCTAATCCAGGCTGTGAATATGCGAGCCGCTGTTCGTCCGTGAACCGGTCATTCGCTTGATTAATCCTGCCTTCCAGATCACCTTCCAATGACAAATGGGCATTTATCATCCATTGCCTTTCATTTTCAGCTTTTAATTTGATTTCATCCTCCAGCTGATCTAGCTGAAGGCTGATGGCTTCCAGCCTGTTTAACAATTCCATTCTGTTCATTTTTCTAAAGCCTCCATCCTCGCCCTTTTCCTAACATATTCTCTCTCACTCCACCACTTCCTTCCATGGTGACAAAACTAGAAGCAATTCGCCAAACAAAGTCTTTTCCGTGCATAATGACCTTTTCTCATTCGACAGGAACCATGTGTTCCATAAAGATTATTCTTCCCTCAACAATTTGAAACATGAATGTCTCATTCCTTTCTTATGAGCAAGTCCTTCATCAGCTGCAAGGTTTGGAGCTGTTTCCGTTTATTCAGATACCACTTTGTCATGGAAGCCGGGATATCTTCCTGTTGGCTAGAAAGCCATTCACGCTTTGGTTTAATTGACGTGGACCAATCGTCAAATTCATGGACATGGTGCTCCAGCACCGGAATGGCAGCCCTGAGGTAAGGCGTGTCTCTTCTCTTTTTTGTATGCAAATATCTTTCGAAATCATATCTTGAGCCGGTATGTTCAACATTTTGTGAAAAACGAAGGAAATATGGGTATAGGTCCCTATGAAACAAAATGGATGAAAGTCTTTTACCCAGCTGAATTCTTTCCTCCAGTTTTCTAAAGCCCTCTACAGAGAAGCCGTATAATTGGCCATGCAAGGTTGGGAAAAGGACACAGCTGAAATGGAACCATTCCTGGATATAAAAAAGGGGTGATATAAAGATTCTCTTCTGATAGACCGGGTGCTGTATAACGGGCTTTTGGATGACATTCTGTTCATTTGCGATCATGGCATACATAAGTCTCTTTCCGTCTTTATGCTGATAGTAATGGCTCCATTCCTTCTTCATATAAGACGAGATTAAAAAGGGTTCAAAAAGATGTAACAAAGGCCGGCGCATTTCCGTCGAATAGTGATATAGCAGGAGCTGCGGAAAAGCGTCCCTGAATATCATCCAATTTGCCCGCTCATATGTAAGAAGCAATTGATTTCTTTCTGATTCATCCAAAAGCCCCCTCATCGTAGGGCCGTATAAATCACACATATTCCAACCTGCATTCCTGGATACCATTGAGGCCAAAAAGGCCCACCGAATTTCAGGATGGCGCAAGTAAAATTCAAAGTACCACTGTGTACGGGAAATATTGTCTTTGTTTCCCCTGAAAATTTCACGAAGAATGGTCTCCGTGACCGCGGTGTCATCTGCATCGTCCGGCAAAGCCTTAAAACGGGGACGCCAATCCAGATTGGATGCCATATTTAATCGCTCCCTTCCAACCATAGAGTTGTACGGAGACCTCCATTTTATTCATTTCGCTAAAGGAGGGGCCAATTGTGGTATAATTTAGCGAGTGAGGTGGGTATACTATGGAGTTTCATTATCCAAACGGGCGTAAATATTCAGGCAGGCAACCGGCCAAAAAACCAGCTGCAGTTACGAATGATGTCATATACGGCAACCGGGGAATGACTCTGGAAGAAGACATCAATGAAACCAACCGATATTATTTAGCCAACGGCATCGCTGTCATCCACAAAAAGCCGACACCCATCCAGATTGTCCAGGTGGATTATAAAAAAAGAAGTGCCGCTACAATCAAAGAGGCATACTTTCGCCAGGCATCCACAACCGATTACAATGGTGTCTGCAATGGCAAATACATTGATTTCGAAGCGAAAGAAACACAGGGCACGACGTCTTTTCCACTTAAGAATTTTCACGAGCACCAAATCTCCCATATGAGAGATGTGACTGAGCAACACGGAATTTCTTTTGTTCTGCTCCGTTTTTCAAAAACAGAAGAAATCTTTCTGCTTGAAAGCCATCATCTGTTTGTGTTTTGGGAACGGATGAAAAATGGCGGCAGAAAGTCTATTACAAAGGATGAAGTTGAGGCAAATGGCCATCGTGTGGAACTTGGTTATCAGCCCAGAATCGATTATTTGACGATTATCCGCCGGCTTTATTCTTTTTAACCAACTTTGTTATTCATCTATTCGAAAGTGAGGAATGCTGCAAATGGCAGGCAATTATAAAACGAGGGAAGAAAGGCGGCGCAATCAAGGCAAGTCCGCCGTCACCAAGAAAAAGACAAAAAGCAAAAACTTGTTTAAAAAGCTGATCCTGCTCATCTTCATCATCGGGATTGCAGGACTGGCTGTGGGTGCGGGTACCTTTGCCTGGTACGTAAAAGACACGCCAAAGCTCGATAAGAAAGCCCTTATTGACCCGGTATCATCTGAAATCATCGATATGAATGGAGACGTCTATACGACCCTGGGTGTCGAGAAGCGCGATTATATCGACTTTGATCATATACCAGACCATGTCAAGGATGCCATTCTGGCTACAGAAGATGTCCGTTTCTATAAGCATGGAGGCATTGACTTCAAAAGGCTTGCCGGTGCGGTGATGGCCAACGTTTCTCGCGGCTTTGGTTCTGAAGGTGCATCCACAATCACCCAGCAGGTGGTAAAAGGATCTTTCCTTACTACCGACAAAACCCTAAAGAGAAAAGCCCAGGAAGCGTGGCTCGCCATCCAGCTGGAAAAGAATTATACAAAAGAACAAATCTTTGAAATTTACGTAAACAAAATCAATTATGCCAATGGGATATACGGAATTGAGACAGCTTCCAAATATTATTTTGACAAACCCCTGGATGAATTGGAGCTTCATGAAGCGGCTTTCCTTGCGGGCATGCCGCAAAGCCCCAGTAATTATGAGCCATACGAACATCCGGACCGCGCGGACAAGCGAAAGAACATTGTACTGACCTTGATGGAAAAACACGGCAAGATCACGAAGAAACAAATGGAAGAGGCCCAGAAAAAATCCATTACAGATTCATTGATCCCCGAGGAGCATGTTTCCAATGCCAATAAAATCGATTCCTTTGTCGATCAGGTAATCAGGGAAGTCGAATCCATGGGTGACTATGACGTATTCTCTGATGGGCTGAAAATATATACCACCCTTGATCCGGCAGCACAGGAATATACGGATAAAATGCTCAAGACAAATGAAATTGTCCAATTTCCGGACGATGAGATGCAAGCTGGAATTGTACTGACGGATACGAAGACGGGTGAAATCAGGGCTATCGGCGGAAACCGATACCAAAATGTAAAGCGCGGCAAGAATTTCGCCACTACATTGAGCGACAGGCATGCCGGATCGACTGTAAAGCCGATCTTTGATTATGGTCCGGCCATTGAGTATTTAAACTGGTCCACATACGAACAGATTGTTGATGAACCTTATACCTATTCCAAGGGTGTGCCCATCAACAACTTCGATAGAAAGCATCTTGGACAGATGTCTATACGCGAAGCCCTCTACCGGTCCAGAAATATACCGGCTCTGAAGGCTTTCCAGGAAGTGACGCCTGAAAAAGCAAAACAGTTTGCCGCTAATCTGGGTTTGGAGTTTGAAGATGTGTATGAATCTGCTTCCATTGGCGGCATTGAGGGAATCTCCCCTCTTAAGCTTGCAGGTGCTTTTTCCGCCTTTGGAAATGGCGGTGTTTATAATAAGCCCCACACCGTGAAGAAAATTGTTCTGCGGGATGGCGAAACAGAAATTAAAAATGATGTTGAACCGAAAATAGCCATGAAAGATTCTACCGCATACATGGTGACCGACATGCTGAAGGATGTCCTGTCAGATAAACAAGGGGCTACAGGACGCATCGCCAGGGTTCCCGGCCTTCCGGTCGCCGGAAAAACAGGTACAACCAACTATTCCGCCGAAGAAATTTCAAAATATAAAATACCACGTGGCGGTGTCCCGGACGCCTGGTTTGCAGGTTACACCACAAACTATACTGCAGCAGTCTGGACTGGTTATGAACAGCGGAAGAATCCGTTGAGAAATGATCAGGGACGGACAGATCAGCAGATCGCCATGAAACTGTTTAGTCAATTAATGTCCCATGTCTCAGATGGAGCCGACACCCCAGACTTCAAGATGCCAAAAAGCGTGGTCAAGGCGGCCGTTGAGAAAGGAAGCAATCCAGCCAAGAAACCAAGCGAGTTTACACCGAAGGATAATATCATATATGAGCTTTTCGTTGCTGGCACTGAACCGACAGAGGTTTCCGAGACATTCGATAAACTTGATGCTCCGTCCGTAACAGGCGAATACCACCAGGCCGAAGAGGCAGTTTACTTCGAATGGGGCCATGCGGAAAAAGAAAAAGACATTCTGTTTGATGTAGCCATCAAGTCATCCGACGGATTCAGCCAGTCCTTAACCCAGACATCTGAAACGAGCTATACAGTTACCGGTGTCAAACCTGGCGTCACCTATTCCATTGAAGTGACGGCCGTATTAGAAAGCCAGAAAAGCTCTCCTGGAACTACGAGCGTAACGGTACCTTCATTTGATCAGGAAGATGAAGGCACAGCACCTCCGGATGAAGATAAAGATAAAGATAAAGAAAAAGAAAAAGAGAAAGACAAAGAAAAGGAAGACAAGGACCAGAATAATGGCGGAAACGAGGACGGAGGAAATGGAGAGGGTGAAGGCGGTGGAAACGGAGAGGGTGATGGAGGCGGCGATAGCGGCGGCTCACAGGATCCGGGCAATCCTGGAGGGGACAATGGCGGAACCTCCGGAACCGGGAATCAAGGCCGGACTGGAAGACCGTAAATGAACCTGATTTCCAAGCAACAGAAAAGCATGATACGGGCAGAAGCCTGTATCATGCTTTTTTTGTTTTGTCTATTTTTCTTTTTGTCATTGCCTGTTTGGCTGCATAAAGTTTCCGCTGCTCTAAAAAGAGGCCTGACAGCTGTTTAAAAGCTTGGAAGGAATCAGGGCGGTCCAATAAAAAAGATATCCGTTCAGCGGCATTGAAAGGCTTGCAGCTTAACCCGCAAAGAGCTTCTTCCAAAGGGTTAAGGCAAACTGGCTGGCCGTTGGACCAAAAAAGGTATTGCAAAAAGAGCGCAATTCCTTCCTTTCCCTTGTCCCCCTTTTGATTGTTGCTGAACTCACCGGTAAGTTCAGCCTCAAGTGCTTCCCACCTCAGTGTGATTTCACGCATGCATGCCTCGCCGGATTGCGGTGGCCAATGCTCCAAACCATCCTTTACATAACGGGTGTAATCTTCCACAA
>DATBUB010000278.1:0-13413 GCA_036516555.1 Bacillaceae bacterium | reverse complement strand
TCTTTTCCATCCGGTATCACTATAAAAAATACATGTTCTCCTCGGAGGCATAAGAAAAAACTTTTTTGTATAAAAAAAGGGTCCCCCAAAGGGTGCCCTTTTTTCTATTCCACCGTCCCGGATTCTGTGATTTTGATATTTGTGCTGATGGAGAATTTCACTTCTTTATATTGATCCTTCCACCTTTTTTTATCAAAATTCCTGTTTTGCTGACGCATTTTTCTCTCGATGGAAACAGGATCCACATTTTCATCTTGAAACTCTTTCAATAAAGACAAGCATTCCTCTTCAATTTGCTTTGCAAGGGTTTTCTTGATTTCATTAAGAACTTTTTCATTAGCCCGCTCACCAGTGTACCTTCGTACCACGCCCACTACATCAAAATGAATATGGACCGTTAGCTTATCGTAATCAGCCTTAATACGAGATTTTGTCCTGATGTTGTTCATGACAGCACTGTCTTTCTTCATCTGGACATCGGTACTCCCTCTTGTATGGTTGTCAACAAGCATTTTGAAATAGTAGAGCTTTTGGATAGGAATTTCATGGGCAAGCTTATCACCCTTAAACACACCTACACCAGCAATTTGAAGATTTTGCCCCTTCACTTTTTTTATAATGGGCAAGAAGGCATCGTTTCCTTTCTGGTAAAAATCTGAGGCAAACAAGTGTAAGTTGGTTCTTGGAACATCACGGTTCTCACTGTTATGTTCAATTAATTCGTATATATATTTTCCAACACCTTCCGAGCTGTATTTCCCTTTCAGCACTTCTTTGGCCGTTCCGTCGACAATGGCAATCTGCAGCCTGGAGGGAATATCGGCTTCTCTCTGAAGAGTGTCAACAATCGGGTAAATGCCGCCTTCGACCGTTTTTCTTCCCAATAACAATGCATCCATGTCTCCCATCAGGACGGGACGGCTGGATTCCCTGTCAAGATAGTCCATGATTTCGGAATCTCTGCGCATAGAAACGGTGAGTGTAGTGTTCTTAATCTTTCGATCCGGCAGATAGTCTGCAAATAAAGCAGTAACCTCCATTTTATTTTCTTTTGTATAATCTATTCCCCCAGCCATGATCATATTCACCTCATCGACCACTTTTTGCTGTACACAGCCTGTTAGAAACAAAAAGGATGCCAGGGAGAGCAACAGCCATTTATTTTGCATTTTTCTTCACCTTCTTTGCAATCAGCAGTAAAACCAGCAATAAAGGGATGAATATCCACCTGAACAACAACCCGGCATTATTGAGGATTTCCAGATATTTTGTGATTTGCACCCTTGTCTGAAATAAGCTGGTACAAGCCAGAGCAACGAGTGCAACCCAGACAACAGCCGAGCGTTGGGGAATATGGATGGTTTTTTTCAATATTCTTCCCGAACACCATATAAGCAAGCATATGTTTGGCAGGATGACCAGGCTCCACATGGCAATTCCGTAGTATTCAAATCTCCATAGAAACGATACCCTCACGATTTTCCAAATTGAAAGGATAGGCCATATGAGGTGCTGGAGCTGTTCCTCACTGTAATAGCCAAAGGAGATGATAACGATAAACAAATAAATGATGCCGGTGTAAGTGAGACCGAAGTATGCCCATTTTTGCGACTTTTTCGGGTCTTGCAGAAACGGATAAAAGAGAAGAATCATTTCATACCCCGAAAAGGCCATGGCTAAATGGGTGGTGCCTTTTAGGATATCAATGATGGAATGGTTAAGAATAGGCAGAAGATCGGTATAATCCGAGTAAGGGATGACGTACAGGAAGATGAGATACATAAAGAACGGGAGAACCACACTAAAATAGGCAACCCCGACAATCGTTCGAAAACCGCCATATATAATATACAAAGCCAAAACTAAAAAAATGAAAGAAAAAATAAAAACGCTTATATTTGGAAAAAGCCAAATTTGCAAAACTTCGATGTAGGTGCGGAGGATGGAAATGACGGTAGCTGTAAAATAAGTCGCAAAAGAGATGCTTATCAGTTTTCCCAGCCACTTTCCGAATACAAATTGATTTATATCTGTCAGGTCGCCATTTCCCTTCTTCAAAATTTGGAAGATGAAAAAGAGGATAATATACGAGAACAAGGTGGCCAGTATGACAGATAGCCAAGAGTCATATCCTGCGCTCTTGGCAATAATCCTTTGGACACCCAGAATATTGACACCGATTTGCATAGCATGGATGACAAAAAAGACGAGATAGGGCGGAATTTGCTTATCCTTTGAGATGGATTCCATGTGAATTGCCTCCGACTAGTTCATTCGTCGATATCTTTTTTCTTTTTATCTTTAAAACGCACAGGTTTTCCACTATTGAGGAAACCTGGCCTTACGTTTTGGTTTTTTAAAGGGAGACGAACGAGTGCATCTCTCATATCGGATATCCTTAACGGATATAAGGGTTCCAAATAGGGTCTTCCCAAAGATGTCATCCGAAGCAAATGAGCCAGGATGAACCAGGCACAAATGTTAATGCCCAGCATGCCCCATAATTGGGCAAAGAGCAAAAAGGGAAAACGAAGCAGACGGACAGTGTTGCTAATCTTATAGTTGGGTGTCGTAAAGGCGGCCAGTGCACTGAGCGAAACCAAGATGAGCAGTACGTTGCTCGTCAATCCAGCCTCTACAGATGCTGTTCCCAAGACTATACCGCCGACAATTCCAATTGTCTGGCCAACTTTTGACGGAAGGCGTGCCCCTGCTTCCCGCAGCAGGTCAATGGTGAATTCAAGAAATAATGCTTCCAATATCGGAGGGAAGGGGACGCTTTCGCGGGAACTGACCAAGGTCGCCATCAATTCCTTTGGAATCATCTCAGGATGGTAGGTCAGCACTGCTACGTACAAAGGCGTGGCAAGCATGGAAAATAGGATTCCCATAATTCTTACAACACGAATAAACGTACCCAAATACCAATTCATGTAATAATCATCAAGTGATGCAAAAAAGCTGGAAAGTGTTGAAGGACCCAATAGTACAAATGGGGATCGATCCACTGCAATGCCCACTTTTCCTTCTGACAGCCCTGCCGCCACTTTCACGGGTCTCTCTGTATCCATAAGTTCAGGGAAGGGGGACCAGGTATTGTCTGCGATGATTTCTTCGATAATGGAGCTGTCCAACACAAGGTCAAAATCAATATCCTTTAGCCGCTGCCGGACAGTTTGAATGTTTTCTTCGTTGGTTACCCCGTCTATATAGAGGATGGCAACTCTCGTTTTGGTCATATTGCCAATCGTTAATTCCTCGCAAACAAAATTTTCTTTTGGAAGGTAAGCTCTTATCAGGTTGATATTCTGGTCAAGCGATTCCACAAAGGCTTGTTTCGGTCCTTCTACGCTGTACTCCACTTCAGGGGGAGCTACCTGGCGTCCAAGTTCCACGGGAGCTCTAAACAAGACGCCCTTCTTGTCATCCCCCTCCATCGTAACCAACACTGATCCAGTCAGTACTTTTTTTGCTATTGTTTCTGGATTCCCGGTTACGGTGCATTCTACGTTCGGGACTGTATTCTTCATACTATCTAGCCCTGAAAATTTGCCATTGAGTAAATAGGGCAGTATATCTTTCTGTACAATTTTGTCCTCGATCAGGGTTGAAATAAAATGGATTGTAAACCGCGCGTTGGTTTCTTTGTTAGTAAATGATTTTTGTTTAAAATCCGATGACTTTTTCAGCTGAGCAATAACGTCAGCAAGGGATTTATCTGATTTTTTTTCATTTTCATTCTGTGATGTTTTAGACTTCTTTTTCTTAAAGAAAGAAAACATTGCCCAACCCTCCAGGAATTACTGTCCTTGCTATATTGTGGCCTAAAAGGAGAGATAACATGCTAAAAAAATGGAAAAGCCTCCTATTTAACAATAGGAAGGCTGTAAGTGTTCAAAACCGTATGTTCATTTTTTTTGCCAAAAGAATATTACAAATATCACAATGTATAAAATGAGATATTGCGATTGAACCATTTTTTATATGAAACTAAAGAAGGGCCCCCTGTCCAATTGAAGGCGGGGACCCGTAAAATCATTTGTTTTCCAGCATGAGCTTTTCAAGGTCATCAAGCATCAGGTTGGCCGCAAGCACTCCTCCGGCTGTATTCCAGATGGTATCGTTCACCTTGTGGAGGTTTCCGCTTTTCACAGCTTCAAGGTTTTTGAAGAGCGGATTGTTGATCCATTCCTCTTCCAATGCTTTAGCTTCTCCATCTCCTGTTTCATAAGTGAAATAGAAGATGACGTCGCCGTCCATGGCAGGGATTCTTTCAGGGGATACATTCTTCTCGGCGAAGTCATCCACATCCTGGCTCTCAGGGCGCGCGAGGCCTATTTGTTCCAGGATGACTCCAGCAAATGTATCTTTATGATATATTCTCACATCTCCGGCCATAAAACGGACGAGGGAAACTTTAGTGTCCAGCTTGTCGCCAAGCTTTTCCTTCACATCGCTGATGCGCTTGTCGAAATCATTCAGGACCGTTTGGCCTTTCTCTTCCTGGTGGACAGCTTCGGCGTACAGCTTGAAGTTTTCCTTCCAATCTCCTCGTAGTGTTTCGGCATATACCGTTGGAGCGATCTTCTCCAGTTGCGAATAGATGTTTTCCTGGCGCATCTTATTCCCGATGATAAGGTCTGGCTTTAATTTTGCAATGGCTTCCACATTCACTTGGCTTTCTGTGCCGACAACCTCTACACCATCCATTTTATCGCTGATATGCTCATACCAAGGATCGCCGACCCATGATTGAACCGCTCCGACTGGCTTGATTCCAAGTGCCAGCAGTGCTTCTGTCCCTTCATTCGTCAGAATGACCACCCGTTTAGGGGCGGCTGGGAGCTTCGCTTCACCCATTGCGTGTTTTACCGAATAGCCGGCGTTTTCTTTATTTTCATTGCCTTTGGCGTCATTGCTGTTTTGTTCTTTACCTGCATTTCCGCATGCTGCGAGAACCGTTAGGGATAAAATCGCGATCAGCGAAAAGATAAAGGCAAACCTTTTCATTATGTTTTCCTCCTATGTACTGATAATGATTATCAATTAATTCTCCTTAATCATAATTTGGCTGTTCACAATTGTCAACAAATAAATGAGAATGATTTTCAAATTCATTGACTTGCAAGGAATCTTTCAATACACTTGAGGCAGGATGTTGTGATCAGGAAGGTATATGAAACATGTTAAAAACGAATATACAAAAAACAGCCGGCATGATGGCGGCGTCTGTACTGCTGCTTCTGTTCATGGGAATGAGCATTGTTTATGGCTATACTGATACTTCTATTGAAACAGCCATTTCAGCGTTTACAGACTTTGACGGATCCAATGAACATATCATCATTGAATCGGTCCGTCTGCCCAGGGCACTTATTGCAGCAGCAGTAGGCGGGAGCCTGGCTATTTCCGGTGTGCTGATGCAGACCCTGACCAAAAACCCGCTTGCCTCTCCGAGCATTCTAGGCATCAATGCTGGCGCGGGATTTGCGGTTGTACTTGCTGTTTCAGTATTTAACATTACAACTTTACAGGCTTTTGCCTGGATTTCATTTTTTGGGGCTGCAGCTGCTGCCATTGGAGTGTATGCCATAGGATCAGCCGGAAGGCAAGGCCTTTCGCCCATGAAGCTGACTTTGGCGGGAGCGGCGATGGGGGCTTTGTTTGCATCTTTCACCCAAGGACTGCTCGTCTTGAATGAAGCTGCCCTGGAACAGGTTATGTTTTGGCTGGCGGGGTCCGTTGCAGGGAGAAAGCTCGAGATAATGGCATCGGTGTTTCCATATATTGCAGCCGGCTGGCTGCTGGCCATTCTAATCTCGCCGAAAATGAATATACTTGCGATGGGCGATGACATTGCCAAGGGACTCGGGCTTAAAACGGGTCTTATCAAGATAGCCTGCGGGCTTATTGTCATATTCCTGGCGGGAAGCGCTGTAGCAGCAGCGGGACCCATCGGATTTATCGGGATCATCATTCCTCATATTTCAAGAAAAATCATTGGGATTGACCATCGCTGGCTGGTCCCATTCGCAGGCTTGATGGGTGCACTTCTGCTGTTGGCAGCCGATATCGGCGCACGTTATGTCATCATGCCCCGTGAGGTCCCCGTCGGTGTAATGACGGCCATCATCGGAACTCCTTTTTTCATCTACATTGCGAGAAGGGGGTTTAACCGATGAAGACATATAAGAGCTTTCGTTTATTTAATGGGAGAATCTCCTTTCTCATTCATACAAAAGCGTTGAAGGTTTGTCTCCTGCTGTTTGGCATTCTTTCAGCCGTATTTATAGCCAGCACCGGACTTGGCGATATGAAAATCTCTCCGCTCCGTGTTATCCAGGTTTTCTTTGGAGGAGGGACAGAATTTGAACACCTCGTTGTTGTGGATTTTCGGCTCCCAAGAATGTTTGTCGCCCTGTTTGCAGGGATGGCACTTGCGGCTGCAGGAGGAATTTTGCAAGGGATGATCCGCAATCCGCTGGCGTCTCCGGATATCATCGGCATTACAGGCGGAGCGAGCGCGGCAGTTGTCGGATTCCTAGCCCTATTCAGCAATGAAGACAACTCTTTGACTGTGAGCATGCAATGGATGCCAGCGGCCGCGTTTGCAGGAGCGTTCATCACAGCATTGCTCGTCTACTTTTTCGCCTGGCGCAAAGGAGTCTCGCCGGTCAGGCTCGTCCTGATCGGAATCGGCCTATCGGCGCTCATGCAGGCGGTGACCACCATGGTGATGATCATGGGTCCGATTTACCGGGCGAGCCAGGCTAACATCTGGATTACCGGGACGGTGAATGGGTCCAGCTGGGACAATGTGGCAGTGCTTGTTCCATGGGCAGGCGCCATGCTGATTGCGGCTTTTATATCCGCAAGGAACATCAATGCCCAGGAGCTAGGGGATGAATTGGCATCGGGGATTGGAAGCAAAGTGCAGAAGCAGCGCTTTTTGCTGCTTGTCATCAGCACAGGGCTCGTAGGTGTGGCAGTTGCATTCGCAGGCGGAATCGGCTTTGTGGGACTGATGGCTCCACATATGGCCAGGAGGCTGGTTGGTTCTTCATTTGGCGCACTGCTTCCCGCGTCCGCATTTATTGGAGGCATCCTGGTCCTCCTGGCCGATTTAATCGGCAGGACACTTTTTTTGCCGCTGGAAGTTCCGGCGGGCGTCTTTACAGCAGCGATAGGTGCACCGTACTTCATATATCTCTTATTTAAAACGAGAAATTCCTAGTAAAGGGGCAGGTTAGAAAATGGAAACCATCCGGACTGACGCTCTTACATTGTCTTATGGCGACAGATTGATCATAGATGAAATGAATTTGACGATCCCAAAAGGTGAAATTACAGTGTTCATCGGGGCGAACGGCTGCGGTAAATCGACCCTGCTGCGCTCCATCGCAAGGCTGTTAAAACCTCAGGATGGTTCCATCCTGTTATCGGGCGAAGATATCGCGAAGCTGCCGACAAAGGAAGTGGCGAAGAAACTGGCCATTCTGCCCCAGTCACCGGAAGCGCCGGAAGGGCTTACCGTCATGCAGCTTGTGAAGCAAGGACGTTTTCCATATCAGACATGGCTGAAACAGTGGTCATTTGATGACGAGAAAATCGTCAGCAGCGCATTGGAAGCAACCGGGATGCTGGGACTGTCTGATCGGCCGGTGGATGAGCTTTCAGGAGGGCAGAGGCAGCGTGCCTGGATCGCCATGACACTTGCCCAGGATACGGATATTCTTTTGCTTGACGAGCCCACAACGTATTTGGATATGACTCACCAGATTGAAATTTTGGATTTGCTGTTCGAGCTGAATGAACAGGAGGGCCGCACGATTGTTATGGTACTCCATGATTTGAATCTGGCATGCAGGTATGCCCACAATATCGTGGCGATAAAGGATCAGCAGATTTATGCCCAGGGGAAACCCGAGGAAGTGGTAAGCTGCAGGCTGGTCCAGGATGTTTTTGATATGAACTGTGAAGTGACGATTGATCCGCTGTTTGGTACCCCGCTGTGCATCCCGTATGGACGCGGCCGGTGCATTTTAAAAGGCGGGAACCTGAATGTGGCGAAGTGAGTTAAGTGAAAAGGACATCCAAGCGCTTTCCCGGTTTCGGTTCGGCCTGGTGCCGGGCGGTCTCCCTTTTGCTGATTTATTGAAGCCCGATGAATTACCCGGGATTCTTGACCGGGTCATTGAACGAACCGGAGCTTTGAATAGGCGGGCAGGGGCGTCACTGCTGATAAAAAGGATGTCTTTTTATGCGGTAATCCACCTGTATGCCATGACCGCCCTCAAAAAAAAGGTATGTGCTGACATGAACAGCATTCAGCTGGTTGAGACGGATCCATCTTCATCGCTGTGGCTTCCTGACTTTTATTTCGGTTCTTTTTTGGTGGAGGCCGAGGGAGGAATAAGAGAGAATTGGAGAGACGGGGTCCTTCAGCATGTTTTTGCTGAAACTCTGTACCCGCTCATTGCCTTGCTGCAAAAACAAACTCGGCTCTCCGAAAAAATCATGTGGGAAAATATAGCTGTATATGTATCTTGGATTTATGATGAAATGATGAAGAGCCGTGAAGTTCCTTTGGAAACGGCTGCGAAAGACCGCCATTATATCTTTTACGAAGCTGCGGGAGACCTTTTTGGGACTTGCGAAAATAACCCGCTGTCCTCTTATGCCAATGTGGACAAGGCCAGAACCACCTGCTGCCTATCGTACATGCTTAAAGGAAAAGGGAAAAAGAAGTGTGCAAATTGCCCGCTTGCCGGATGCAATAGAAAATAAGGCAGGGACTTTTCCGGATAATGAAGAAAAGCCGGGAGCTCCCGGCTTTTTTTGAATTCAAGAATATGGGGCAATCATGCATGTGCGATTTCGGGCTTGGCTGCAGCAAGCAGCACATCCGCAATATGGAGAGCCTCGACCTTGTCTTGCATGCCGGCTCTATCAATGCCAAGCTTCATCTGCAGAAGACATCCCGGGTTCGCTGTAACGATGATTCCGGGCTGTACCGCTTCCACATGCTTCATTTTGTGATCAAGTATTTGCATCGACATGTCGGGCTGGACGATATTGTAGATGCCTGCCGAGCCGCAGCATCTGTCGGCTTCCGGCATTTCACGGAATTCGGAATCCGCGATTGCGTTCAGCAATGTGCGAGGGGCGGAGGAGGTTCGCATGACATTGCGCAAATGGCATGAATCCTGGTAGGTAAATATGGTTCCCGGCAGGGACAGCTTATGCTGAAGGTGGAAATCAAGTTCCACCAGGATTTCCGAGATATCCCTCAGTTTTTCTGTAAAAGCCTTTGCTCGCTGGCTCCATTTAGGGTCATCGGCCAGCAAATGATCGTAGCCGATCAAAAAGCCTCCGCAGCCGCCAGCGTTGACCACAATATAATCAGCGTCTGTTTCTTCGAAGGCAGCAATGTTTTTCTTGGCCAATTCCATCGCTTTCTCCTTTTCGCCGCTATGCCCATGAAGGGCACCGCAGCACCCCTGGCTTTTAGGGATGACTACATCGCATCCGGCCATCCGAAGAAGCTCCATGGTGGCATTGTTCGTTTCCATAAACATCGTATCCATGAGGCAGCCGGAGAAAAAAGCGGCCGTTGCCCGCTTTGGTGCGGTTGACTCTAAAAATCCAGGCCTGTTTTTCATTTGCTTTTTTGTCGGGACAGCAGGCAATACACGCTCCATTTGTGCCAGGCTTTCAGGAAACAGCTTCATGAAACCGATTTTTCGGACAGTTTTCTGCAGGCCGGACCGCTGATAGAAACCAAGGAGGCCCGTCAGGTTTTGCATTCTGTTTTGATGGGGAAATAGCCCTTCAAACACGGTTTTCCTGACCGTTTTGACCGGAAGGCTCTGTGATTTGTTCTGCCATATGATGTCCCGTGCTTCCTCGAGCAGCATGCCGTAATTGACCCCAGCGGGACAGGCAGGTTCGCACGCTCTGCAGCCAAGGCAGAGGTCGAGCGCTTCTTCCACATCGTCATCGAATTCAATCATTCCATCCGCCACAGCTTTCATGAGTGCAATCCGGCCGCGGGGTGAATGCTTTTCCTGATAATTCGTTTCCAGATAAGTGGGGCAGGCAGGAAGGCAAAAACCGCAACGCATGCAGTTTAGCAACTCATCCATGTCCATCCGCTCCGAAAATTCCTGCTGGATCTTTCGGCGTTCTTCAATTGTTGCTGTCATTGTGTAACCACCACTCGTTTCCTGCTTTCTTTCGCAAACATCTTCCCGGGATTCATAATATTGTTTGGATCGAAGGCCAGTTTGACTGCCTTCATAAGCGCAATGCCCTCTGGCCCGAGCTTCCATTCCAGGTAAGGAGCCTTTACAACACCGACTCCGTGCTCGCCTGTAATGGTGCCCCCGAGCTCAATGGCGGCTGCAAAAATTTCTTCAAATGCTTTTTCAACGCGTTCCATTTCATCATGGTCACGTAAATCGGTTGGGCATGTGGGGTGCAGGTTGCCGTCTCCGGCATGGCCGAAAGTACAGATGGTCACCCGATACTTTTCAGCAATTCTTTCAATTTCAGCCACCATTTTGGCAATCTCAGACCGTGGGACGGTTGCATCCTCTAAAATGGTAGTTGGCTTTAGCCGTGCAAGGGCGGAAAGGGCCGAGCGACGTGCCATGCTGAGCATCGCTGCAGTTTGTGGGTCAGCGGCTATTTCCACCGATTCAGCATCCTCCTCGCGGCAGATGGCAGCTATTTTTTCAATGTCACGCTCCACTAATTCTGGAGGACCGTCCTGCTCAATAAGCAGCACCGCTTTAACGTTTGTCGGCAGTCCAATTTTCGCAAAAGCTTCGACAGCTTCCAGTGTGGGCTGATCCAGGAATTCCATTGTGGCGGGGATAATCCGGTTTGCTATAATTTTCGAAACCGAACGGGCTGCAGCCTCCAAATCCTGATATTGCGCCAGCATCGTCTTCTTCGTTTCCGGCATCGGAATGAGTTTCAAGGTTGCTTCAGTTATAACTGCCAGCGTCCCCTCCGAACCGACAAGCAGCCTTGTCAAATCATAGCCGGCCACATCCTTTGCCAGTTTGCCGCCGGTGCGGATGATATCCCCGTTAGGCAGCACAGCCTCAAGAGCCAGAACATAGTCGCGGGTGACACCGTATTTTAATCCGCGGAGACCGCCCGAATTTTCATTCAAGTTCCCTCCGATGGTGGAGATGCTCATAGAACTGGGATCCGGCGGATAAAACAGACCTTTTGCTTCAACGGCTTGGATGATATCAAGCGTTATGACACCCGGCTGAACCGTCACCGTCAGGTTTTCCTCATCAATCTCAAGGATTTTGTTCATATGTTTGAATAGGAGAACGATTCCACCCTCAGTCGGACACGTTCCCGCACATAAATTTGATCCCGAACCGCGCGGGACAACAGGTATTTTGTGGTCATTGCAGACACGTAATATTTTCGCCACTTCCTCCGTGTTTCTCGGTGAAACCACAGCGTCCGGCATCGATTGAAACTGCGGCGAAGCATCATAGGAATATACCAATCTACCAACGCTGGAATCATCATAATTTTCCTGTCCAACGATGGTAATCAACTTTTTAGCAATAGCAGGTGACAGCATCATGTTCCTCCATTCTTCTCTCTCATTATATAAGTATAGGAATTGAGAGCGAACCTTGCAAGAAGAGGGAAGAAAAAAGTGGAAGATGAGCAATATAAAAAGTAATGTGCCAAGGTTAGGCAAGTGCAGTAATCCGGGGGTGAAGTTCTGAAATCTGATGGAACTTCCGCAATCTGGCTTCGAAGTTCCGCAATTATTGTGCCACTTCCGCAATTGTGTCCCGGACTTCCGCAATTAAGAGGCGCAACTCCGCAATTCCAGTAAGTTCCGAAATCCGGGTCCAGAGTTCCGCAATTCTGCTCCGAAGTTCCGCAATAAGATCATTCACTTCCGCAATTAAGGAGCGAACTTCGGCAATTATAGTGCCTCTTCCGCAATTATATCTTGATTTCCTCAATTGTTGAATCTACTTCCGTAATTGTTCTGTTTACTTCTGTAATTATGTCTCGGACTTCCGCAATAGAGCAGTTCTGCAAATGCCCTCCTGATTTCAGGAAATAATCAGTAATATTTCTTTAGTATCAAATGAGGGAAGGTTTTTTCCTTTTGTTAGAGAATTAAGTATATATTTAAAGAAAGGATGTAGATAAAATGATTGTAAGAGAGCGTTCTAAACCGATTAGGTTAATGAAATTGGAAGCATTGTACCATCGGCTTCCAGACTCGCACCCGAGAAAACCGATTATTCACTCAGAACTCAAAATAAGAATTAATGGCTACAAAGGGGAGAAGTCAATCGATTATCATTTGAGTTTCTTAAGTCAAGAGAAATACCTAATTTTACATGACCTTAGGTTGCAGAACGACCTGGGCTACTTTTTTCAAATAGACACAATCGCTATCTCACCTAATTTTATCATTATTATTGAGGTGAAAAGTTTTCAGGGAACCATCAGATTTGATGCTAACTATGGTCAACTGGTTCAAACATTTGTGAATGAGAGCCGTGCACTGGAAGATCCAATTGCTCAGATGGAACGGCATATTATACAACTTGAAAACTGGCTGCACAAAAATAAATTTAAAATGGCCCCATTAAAACCTCTAATTGTTATTAGCAATCCCGCGACCCTAATTGAAACTACAAGCAATCCCTCTTATTTCAAGCACATTACCCACCGAATAAAACTTCCTATGAAAGTTTTCCAACTGGAAGAAAAATATACTGAAAAAATATACTCCCAACGCGAATTAAGAGATTTAGCATCTGCACTGATAAAAGCGCATACCCCTGAGGAGGTTGATATATTGAAAGATTTTAAAATTAGTCATAACGAAATAATTCAAGGGGTCCGATGCCCAGAATGCATGGCTTTACCGATGGAAAGATTATACGGCAAGTGGAAGTGCCTTTCATGTCACATGACTTCTAAAGATGCCCATTTGGAATCATTAAAAGATTACACATTATTAATGGGTCCTACTATTACAAATAAAAAAATTTGTGAATTTCTCCATCTTCCTTCAAGAAATGTAGCAACCTACATTCTTCAAAGTTTGCATGTTCCTCATATCGGCCATACGAAGGGACGAAAATATCTCCTTACAAGTAAATAAGAATTTTTGGTACCTAGAGAGGGAAGTTATATTGGAGCAGAAAGTTCCGCAATTCTGGGCCGGACTTCCGCAATTAAGAGGCAAACTTCAGCAATTAAGGGGCAAACTTCCGCAATTCTAGAAAGTCCCGCAATCCAGGTCCAGAGTTCCGCAATTCTGCTCCGAAGTTCCGCAATAAGATCATTCACTTCCGCAATTAAGATGCAAACTTCCGCAATTCGAAAAAGTTCCGCAATCAGGGT
>DATBUB010000277.1:0-10046 GCA_036516555.1 Bacillaceae bacterium | reverse complement strand
GTATTGCAAAAGGGACGGAGAAGCGGTGTTGACATTGACCCCCACCTGGTTGACGGCAGTTTCCACAACAAATGACAGGGATTCATGGAGCTTTTTCTGGGAAACATCGTGCTGGTATTGACCGACCCCAACGGACTTCGGATCGATTTTCACAAGCTCTGCCAGCGGGTCCTGCAGCCTTCGGGAAATGGAAACCGCACTTCTTTCTTCCACCTGCAAATCAGGAAACTCTTCCCTGGCCAGGTCGGAGGCGGAATACACACTAGCCCCTGCTTCATTGACAATGACGTAAGCAAGGTCTGCATTCATCTCTTTCAGAATAGTGACGGTGAATTGTTCGGTTTCCTGTGAAGCCGTTCCGTTTCCGATGGCGATGATTTCCACCCCGAATCGTTTGATGGTCTCAATCATCTTCCCTTTTGCCTCAGCGGGCTTCGCTTTTGGCGGATGAGGATAAATCACATCAATATGAAGGACCTTTCCGGTATCATCGACAACCGCCAATTTACAGCCCGTTCGGTAGGCCGGATCGACGCCCAGGACCACTTTCCCTTTTAGGGGCGGCTGAAGCAGAAGCTTCCTTAGGTTCTCGGAAAAAATATGAATGGCCTGGTCTTCGGCCTTTTCGGTCAGTTCGTTCCTTATTTCCCTTTCAATTGAGGGTTCAATCAGCCGTTTGAAGCCATCCTCAATGGCTTCCTGCACAGCCGGAACGACAAAGCTGTGATGGTTTTGAATATAAGTCCTATATAAATACTGGAGGATCCGTTCTGTGTCCGGCTTCACCGCTACACGAAGGATGTCTTCTTTTTCTCCGCGGTTTAAGGCAAGGATGCGGTGGGGGACGATTCTCTTTACAGGCTCTTCGTACTCATAGTACATTTCGAAGACCCGTTTTTCATCCTTCTCAGGATCTTTTGCTGTTGAAATGACTTTTCCGTTTTGGAAGGCCTCTTTCCTGATCCATTGTCGGACACCGGCGTCATCCGAAATCCGCTCCGCAATGATGTCCTGTGCGCCTTTCACCGCTTCGTCTATATCCGAAGCGCCCTCTTCCGAAACATATTTCTCAGCCTCCTGCTCCAGGCTTCCTGTTTTCGGAAAAGATAGCATCCAGTCCGCCAGCGGCTCCAGCCCCTTTTCCTTGGCAACGGTCGCCTTTGTCCGGCGTTTTTGCTTATAAGGACGGTACAGATCTTCTACAATCTGCAATTTTTCCGCTTTGAGGATGGCTCTTCTCAACTCTTCGGTCAGTTTGCCTTGCTCTTCAATCAGGCGCAGTACATCATCTTTGCGCTGCTCAAGGTTTTGTATGTATGTCCAGCTTTCCATTATGTCCCTGATTTGAACTTCATCCAAAGCACCAGTCATTTCTTTGCGGTAGCGTGCGATAAAGGGAACGGTGTTGCCCTCTTCAAGCAAATTGATGACACTTTGAATTTGCTTCTTCGACAGCTGCAATTCTTTTGCCAGCCGCTGAATGAGCTGATCTTTCTGCTGATCGGCTTGAACCATGTAAACCCCTCATTTCATTATTTTGCCTCCTTATTTTAGCATACATCCTGCCGCTTTGTGCGCAAGCCTATTCCACAACAAAAAACCCGCCCTAAAGCCTAGAGCAGGTTTCCAACGATGAAGGTCATATCATCACTTGTATTCACTTGGTAATCTTTCAGCTGCTCCGCCAGGGTTGAAAGGGATTGACAGCCGCTCAACAAGGTTTTGGTGTTTACGTTGATAAAGCCGTCGGAATGAATGAGAAATTTGGTACGGGGATCGTACGAGTACTTTTGAGTGCGAAATTTCTGGGGTCTGCCCGACAGGTAGCCTGTTACAGGCATGGGATATAATAATTTTCCGTTCGGGGAATACACGTAAAAACGAATATTGCCCACACAGCTGTACTCAAACTCTCTTCTTCGAAAATCCACTTTAAAAATCGCAACAGCTGCTCCCCTTGTCCGCAATAAAACTTTATTGCAGTAATCCATCAAAGTCTCGACACTCTCTTCAGGATTTGACCTGACAACGGAAGCAACTGCATGCGAGGCTTCGAAGGCATATTTGCCGCTGCCAAGCCCATCGGCCAGTACGCAGAGCAAATAGTCATCATTGGCGGTAATATAATAGCTGTCTCCGCAAAAAGCATTGCTGTTTTTTGCTGTTTGGAAAGCGTAAGCCTCCATCTTGTTTTCTTTAAGGTGCATCATATCGGAGTATTCTCCGGATCAAAAGTTTCAGCGTGAATGGCTTCCCGCAGCTTTTTAATGGCACGGCGCTGCAGCCGGGACACATGCATTTGTGAGATATCGAGCATTTCCCCCGCCTCTTTCTGGCTCATGTTTTCTAAATAAGTGTATTGGATGATTTTTCTCTCTCTATCTGAAAGGACATGAAGTACTTTTTCAAGGACCAGCCTTTGGTTTACCTTTTCAAATCCTTCATCTACATTTCCTACAATATCCAGCAGCGTGACAGTGCTGCCATCCGCATCAGCTTCAATTGAATGGTCCACCGACAAGGCCTGATAGCTTTTGCCCATCTCCATGGCTTCCAGGATTTCCTCTTCTGACACTTCCAGATGGGAGGCAATCTCAGGGATTTTGGGAGACCGCTGCAATTCTCTTGTCAGCTCTTCTACAGCAAGCTTGATTTTCGGCCCGAGCTCCTTGATTCTTCTCGGCACATGGACACTCCAGGTTTTATCACGCAAGAATCGTTTGATTTCACCGATGATGGTCGGAATCGCAAAGGCCTCGAATGTCTTTCCAAAAGACTCATCATATCTCCTGATGGCTCCAAGGAGTCCGATGATCCCCACTTGAAAAATATCCTCGTGATAGGATTTCCCTTTGGAATATTTCCGTGCGATCGATTCCACCAGGTTCTTATAATGCATGACCAGTTTGTCCTGTGCTTCCTGATCCTCATGGAGCTGGTATGCCTTTATCCATTGATTCACTTCACTCTTGGAGTGATCAGGTTGAGATTGTTTCGGCATCACTCTCCACCTGCTCTCCTTCGAGGTACTTCGTCATAAAGACGGTTACCCCTTCGTTATGATGAACTTTGACTTCATCCATTAAGCTTTCAATCAGATAAAGACCCAAGCCTCCTTCACGCAAAAATTCCACTTGGATGTCTTCTTTATATGGGCCAGTTGTTTCACGGGTCTCTCTCAGATTGAAGCTCTTTCCGGAATCGGCCACCATCACTTCCAAACGGTTGTCATAAAGGCCGAAACCAACGACCACTTCGCCTCCCTCTTCCTCGTGGTAGGCGTGTTGGACAGCATTTGTGATGGCTTCGCTGGCAGCGATCTTCAAATCTTCAATCATATCGTAGGAAAATCCCATGCGGCTTGCAATGCCGGACAGCGTCAATCGAATTACGCCAACATATTCCGGCTTTGACGGGATTTTCATCTCAATGTAATCAAAAGGTTCCTTCATTACACTCCACCCTCTACCTCGGTATTGATGTCCATTACATCTGCAAGTCCGGTTATGTCAAACAGGCGTTTCATCCGCTCTGTCAGCCCTACAAGCATAAGGTTCCCTTCATTTGCGCGCAGCTGTTTGAACAATCCGACAAACACACCAAGGCCGGTGCTATCCATATAGGTAACTTCAGACATATCCACGATGATGGTTGCGCCTGGTTTTTCCGCTGGCTGCGTTAAAGATTCCCTTACATTTGGTGCTGTATAAGCATCGATTTCGCCAGAGAGCTTCACTCTGGTTTCCAGTTCGTTTTCTGCAATATCTATGGTAATATTCACGACTTCCACCCCTTGAACACTTTTCTACTGCTTTTATCTTTTACCCGCTTTGGATAGTTGTTAAACATCTTTAGCAGGTTCTTTTTAAAATAATGAGCGTAAAATCGTCGCGTAGTGTAAAGTCCTGAAGCCGTTCCAAGTCCTTGTAGACATTGACCACGATATCCTGCGCCGGCAGATCTATGTATTTCTCAATATAGGCCACCAAGTCTTCACGTTCAATAAATCCATCTTCTGTACGGCATTCCGTTACACCGTCAGATAGCAGGATCACCATGTCACCAGGATTTACGTGCTGTTCAAATTCATGATATTTCGTTTTTTTGCTGATTCCGAGCAATAGTCCCCGACCTTGCAAATCCATAAATTGCCGTTTGGCAGAATCATAGAAAAATCCGGGTTCATGGCCTGCGGAAGAATAGCGGAATGCATGGTTCAAGGTGTCATATACACCATAGCACATCGTAATGAACATGCTTGGATCCACATTCTGCTCTACGACACGGTTCAGGTTTTCAAGGATAACGCCGGGGTTGTTGCTGTTTTCCGGAAGACTGTCCATGGCATACTTGATCATCGACATGCACAAGGCAGCCGGAATGCCTTTTCCGATTACGTCAGCTATTGCCACTGCCACACAGCG
The DNA here is from genome assembly GCA_036516555.1 of Bacillaceae bacterium. Classification (GTDB taxonomy): domain Bacteria; phylum Bacillota; class Bacilli; order Bacillales; family Bacillaceae_C; genus DATBUB01. The sequence goes on along the minus strand of DATBUB010000277.1, from coordinate 5,622 downwards.
GTTGTCATCCTGAACGAAATGATAATAATCCCCGCTCATCTGCTTTGCAGGTACGCTGATGGCCCCGATGTCCACACCATCGAGCTGCGGAACGGTCGTTCCAAGCAGCATTTGCTGCATGTTGGCTGCGACTTCAATTTCATTTTTCAGTGCAAGCTGCTGGGTACGAAGGCTTTGATGTTCACGGTAAGCAAGCCCGTAGCCGATCATGACCTCCAGCAGGACATCAAATGAATCCAGCAGATTTTCCCTGGTTGCCTCATTTTCAAGCATGATGGACTTATGAAGACTGATGATTTCTTCAGGTGTAATATTATGTTCAATCAGTTTCCTGCTTAACTTCTGTCCCTGGTACAGAATTTGCTCATTTTGGTTTTTTAGGTAGCCTTGAATGATTTCTCTGTATTTCGGTCCGATCATTTCCCTGAAATCCATACCAGCTTACTCCTCCTAACGGAGCCACTTTACTGCGGTGATGGACGTGCCTTCTTCCACCTTTGACTGAATATCAAATTCATCCATCAGGCGTTTCACTCCCGGCAGTCCGGCTCCCAATCCTCCTGAAGTTGAATAACCATCCTCCATTACTTTACGGATATCCGATATTCCCGGACCCTTATCTTTCGCTATGATCCTGAGCCCGTTTCTTCCATCCAAAAACTCTTTCTCGATGCAGATTTCGCCCTGCCCGGCGTACAGGAAAATATTACGGGCCAATTCGCTGATAGCAGTTGTGATTCTTGCCTGGTCTACTGTTCCAAAGCCCAGTTCCTTTGCCACGTTTCTGCCTAATTGGCGAACTGCCACGATGTCCCATTCATTTAATATTTTTACGCAGGACTGCAGTTCCATAGGCTAATCCCCCAGTTCCTGTTGTAATTTCTCTAACCCGTTTTCAAGATCCAGGGCTGTCAGGACTCCTTCCAGCCTTATTCCCAATTCAATCAAAGTAATGGCAACCGCTGGCTGTATTCCTGTAATTACAACCTTTGCTCCCATCAGCTTGGACATATCCATAACGTCTCCGAGCACTTTCGCTATAAAAGAATCGATAAAGTCAATGGAAGTGATGTCGATCACAATGCCCCTCGCACTGGTGGAATGGATTTTGTGCAGCAGGTCTTCCTGGAATTGCAAGGCGGTCTGATCATCCAGCTCCCACTGTATGGAGACCAGGAGACAGTCATGGAGCTTCAAAATTGGTATTCTCAATGTGATCCCTCCATTGTAACGATTTTTCGATTGGTGATACCAAGTGCTTTCTCGATGCCCTTTCGCAAGGTGCTGGTCGTTTGTATCTCGGTAAGATCTATGCCAAGATTGACAATCGTTTGGGCGATTTCGGGCCGAATGCCGACAAGCATGCAATTTGCACCGACAAGCCTTACTGCATCAGCTGCCTGGATTATGTGGTGGGCGACCATTGTATCTACAACCGGGACCCCCGTAATATCAATGAGGACTACTTCCGCTCTGTGCTTTACGACTCCGGTGAGCAGGCTTTCCATAATCTGCCTCGCTCTTTCGGTGTCGATTGTTCCTACAAGCGGCATAACCGAAATTTTATCAAAAACCGGAATAAGCGGTGCTGATAATTCCTGCAAAGCGATTTTTTGAAGAGAAACCGTTTTTTCCCATGTTTCCGAATACGCTTCGATCAACTGGTTATAAATCGGCGTGACCCAGTTGTCAAATTCAAAAATAAGTTCGTTCACTTGTTCCTGCGTATACTCTCCTGAATCGATCATCCGCTCGAAGATGTTCAGGCTCAGCGTGCGCAGGCCCTTGGTAACGAATGTGAGAGGCCATCCAAGCCTTACAATGTTTTCCGCAAACCCGTCGACTTTTTCATTATACTTGTCCTGTGTATCTATAATTCTTGAAACCACAAGGTCGATGAAATCCTTGCTTGTGTTTTGAAAAACCATGTCCGAAACGGTATTGATGACGCGCTCATCACTGATTTCCTTCATTCGGGCCATCCAGTCCACAAGCAGTTCATTCTCGTGATCCCTTATGTATTTTGCAATTCTACTATTCATTCAATTCTCTCCCATTCCTACATACTGACGGCCAATATGTATTTCTGAAAACAAGAAAAAGCGCAAATCGACATATATAAACCAATTTTATCAGTAAAAATGCACAAAACACAAATGCTTCGCTTGTATTACGGGTAGGGAAATAAAGGTATAAAAAAAGGCGCTTCATTAGAGAGCGCCTTAAAAATCGATGAGACCCAAACTAATTTGTAAGGCTTCATCTACTTTTTCCATCATTTCTTCATCGAGATGCGTAATCTTGTCTGTCAGACGCTGCTTGTCAATTGTCCGTATCTGCTCAAGCAGGATTACCGAATCTCGCTCAAAACCGTACCTTTTAGAATCAATTTCTACATGTGTAGGCAGTTTTGCTTTTTGGATTTGTGCTGTGATTGCAGCAACAATTACAGTGGGACTGAACCGATTCCCAATATCATTTTGAATTACCAGCACGGGCCGGACCCCACCTTGTTCGGAACCGACCACTGGGGACAGGTCGGCGAAATACACGTCACCACGCTTAACGATCAAAGGATTATCCCCCGCTTACAAGCCGTTCGACTGTGTTTTCTGCCTCATATTCCGCCTGGATTGCTTCCGATGCAATGGCAAGATTGATCTTCGCCATTTCCATATAGCCGCGTCTCATGGATTCGACAATATGGCGTTTTCTTCTTTCACGAAGATACATTTTGGTAGCACGATAAATAAATTCATTTCGATTTACATTTTCCTGTTCCGCAAAACCGTCCAGTTCAGCTATAAGCTGTTGCGGCAATCGAATTATAATTTCCGTTGTTGCGCTGGATTCAGACACAAACTACACCTCCACCATCACTGCGAGCCGTTTTTGCAATTAACCACTTTTAATCATAACATCAATCCGGAATCATGCAAAGGAAAAATAGGTAATCCACCTCTATTATCGTCTTGTTAAAGGTTCTCCTATACATAATTTCTATGTCTTGCTAAAAAGTCCTTCTTTTTATGACATTTTTTTAAGGAATGTTCGACAAAGAACCGGATTGTCGATGCCAAGTGTTTTCCCGGATTTTTTGTATACGCGCGGCACTCTTGCCGAGATCATGCAGGTCACTTCATAGTTGATGGTGTCAAGGTAATCGGCAATTTCATCCACCGGAACAAACTGGTCTCCCTGCCGTCCGATCAGTGTAACATCGGTGCCGATCGGCATATGGCATGGGAGCCTGAGCATCATTTGGTCCATGCAAATGCGCCCGACAACTTTCGCTTTTCCCCCTCCTGCGACCACTTCAATGCCTTGGAGTTTCCGTATCCATCCGTCTGCATAGCCTATCGGAACGGTGGCAATCCACTCTTCTCCGCTTGCAGTGTACGTGGCGCCGTACCCGATGCTTTCGCCTGCTTCGAGTTTTTTCACATGGGACACCTTTGTATGCAGCGAAAATGCCTCTTTCCTTTCATAAGGAAGCAATGGCTTTACCTCTTCAGAAGGGGCAAGGCCATAAAGCGAGATTCCGATCCGAACCGTGTTGAAAAGCGCGTTTCCATGGCACAAGGCTGAGGCACTGTTGGCTGCATGGATATATTCAGGCTTATCTTCCAGCTGTTCCACCATTTCTTCAAAGCGCATAACCTGTTTCAGGTAATAGTCGCTCGACACCTGGTCGGCTGTTGCGAAATGTGTGAATATCCCTTCGGTGTGGAATTTTCCTGATTGCTTGAGGATTGCCTGGATTTCCTTCAGTTCCTCCGTTTTCTTGATGCCAAGCCGCCCCATTCCCGTGTCGCATTTAATATGGATCCGGAGCTTTTGTCCTTCTTTTATATGGGACGCTGCCTCTTGTATCCATTCTGTCTGGAACACAGCCAGGGAAATGCGGAGTTCGGCGGCAATTCCGGCATCGCTGGGCCTTGAGGTTCCCATGAGCAAAATGGGGGCATCGAGACCGCTTTTTCTTAGGCGGATGGCTTCATCAAGCGTAGCGACGGCCAACCCGTGGGCGCCTGCTTCCAAAGCCGCCTTCGAAACCTGGACATCCCCATGTCCATAGGCATTGGCTTTTACTGCAACAAATACACGGACATCTTTCGGCAGTGCGCTTCGGATCCCTTCCATATTATGATGAATGGCATCCAAATCTATTTCAGCCCATGTATCCCGGTAAAATTGTGTTTGTTCTTCCACTTATGTCACGTCCCCGATCATTAAATCAAATCAACATTCTGATTATCAAACGATATAGGGAATATGTCAAACAGATTCAGGTAGGCTGTACGGAGGAATATTTTCCAAAAGAAAAAGCAGGCCTCTTTTCGTTAAAGGGCCTGCTTGTATGCTTATTTTATTTTGAGGCGGCTGCTTCCTGAACAGAGCGCGCTACCATCACCAATTCTTCTTGCGTCAAATCATTGGATGCCAGGAAGTAGTCGACGCCATTTTCACTCCATACAACGGAATTGGCTGTCATGGCTCCAATGGCATTTCCAAGATCCACCATGTCACCATTCACCTCGATGACCTCCATCGCGGTTGCAGGGATGACGGTAGCCTTCTCCTGAATGAGCGTGAAGGATTTGTCCCCGCCGCTGTATGTGAGGATCACACGCTTGCCGTTTTCGGTATCCACCGTCTTTTCCTCATGGAGCGTTACTCCCGGAATATCCGCAAGTGAGTACCTTACGGCAAACTCCCGGTTCCCTTCATTCGCCAGCACAGGCACTTCCAGTTGGGCGCTGGTCATGTTTTTCTTTGTTTCAAAGGCATCTTTATCAAATTTCGCATCAAAATCCATCTTCGTGAATTTCACCGTCACAACCGGATTTTGGTCCGTATCCATGACCTTGACACTGATTGGCTCCAATGTCTTTCTGTTAAAGACGATTTCCTGTGTGGGAAGCATTTTGCTGTTCTGATAACGGGTTTTTGTCTCGAACACGTAATGCTCCTTCGTGGATTTGAACTTCGCCTCTTTATCCTCTTTTATGTCTTTTACAAGAGACTCGTACAAATAAGCCTGGCTGCTGTTCTGCGGCCACTCGCTCTGAAACTTGTAACTCTTGTTCAAGGCCGGCGTCAGGACGTATACCCCGCTTTTGTTCCTCAAAATCATCTGGCTCTGGTCTTTCTTTTCATTCTTCAGATGGACGCGGTACATGCCGGGCTTGTTGTGCCAGATATCAATTGAATATGACTGCGGTTCGCTTCCGACGGTCAGCGTCATCTCTGCCTTTGCCTTGTACCCCTTCAAATCCCCAACCTTCTTCTGCAGCCCCTTCGCCACATCCTCCTGCGATTTGGCTCCGCAGGCGGAGAGGAGAAATATCGCGGCCAGTAACGTCCAAAACAGCCATAACCCCTTTCTCATTCCTTCAACCCCTTTATTGTCTCATTTGAACAGTGTAAAGAAGAGAAGAAGGAAGGTACGGGGCATTGGCCAACATTCATCTAACCTGCGACCGACCCGCAACATGTGGCAATGAACCCGAAGCCTGCCTCGTCTCTCCTGACGCATTAAAAATATATGAGACAACCGTGGACAATATGTCACCAATCGGGGGACAGGTTTATTTGTACCCGGGTACTTTGGGGACAGGT
>DATBUB010000276.1:0-5698 GCA_036516555.1 Bacillaceae bacterium | reverse complement strand
TGAGCGGAAGTTTCTGAAAGTAAATCCGGCCTTACTATAAAAACAGGCACATGAAAGGAGGCTGTTCCAACCGGACACAGCCTCCTTTATCATTTTATAGCTTTTCTTCCCGGTATCCGGTATTGGCTCGGATATTTACTTCGGAATATTTGGCTGCATCATAGCCGCCAGAGAGGACCGTTCCGAGATATGCCCCAAGGAATCCCAGCGGAACTGAAATCAGTGCCGGATTGGTCAATGGAAAAATCGGTTCCCCTGTAAGTATGGCTGCCCCCGGTTCGGGAGACATGACACTTGGGCTCAGCGCCACTAGGACCAAGGCAGAGAGCAGGCCAGAGAGCATTCCGGTTATGGCCCCTGTTGTATTGAATCTCTTCCAGTAAATTGTATAGATGATGACAGGCAGATTTGCGCTTCCCGCCACGCAAAAGGCAAGTGAGACAAGGAATGCAACGTTCATTTTTTGCGCAAAGAGTGCCAGGAGGATCGAAAATACTGCAACACCAATGGAGGCATAGCGGGCAGCGAGCATTTGCTGCCTTTCGGTTGCCTTCCCTTTTTTAATGATTTGGCCATATATATCATGTGCAAAAGCAGATGCTCCTGACAGGACCAAACCGGCTACCACGGCGAGAATGGTTGCAAATGCAACAGCTGCGACGAAGGACATGAGGAAGTCTCCTCCCAGCTCCTTTGCAAGGAGCGGGGCAGCCATGTTTCCTGCCGGGTTCGCCTGCATGATTGTTTCAGATCCGACAAATGCCGCTGCACCAAATCCAAGGAATATGGTCATGACATAAAACAAGCCGACAATCCACGTGGCCCACATGACTGAACTCCTTGCCGTCTGGGCATCCCGTACAGTAAAGAACCGCATCAATATATGAGGAAGGCCAGCGGTTCCCAATACAAGGGCAAGCATGAGTGACATGGTATCGAGGGGTTCCGTATAGCGGACTCCTGCATTCAGGTAATCAGCCCCCAATGGAGTAGCCGATTTAACCTCTGTAAACATGGACATGATGTTAAAATTGAATCTGGACAAAACGAGAAAAGAAATGACAACGGTTCCAAGCATCAGCAAGACCGCTTTGATGATCTGAACCCAGCTTGTAGCCGTCATGCCGCCAAAAAGAACGTAGATTGTCATCATGACCCCTACAATCAGCACTGCCTGCCAGTAGCTGATTCCAAATAAAAGCTGTATGAGGGCACCTGCTCCCACCAGCTGGGCAATCATATAGAAGATGACGATGGTTATGGTGCTCAAGGCGGCCGTGGCCCTTATCTTTTTAGCTTCGAAGCGGGCATTGATCATATCCGCCAGTGTATATTTCCCCAGATTTCTCAAAGGTTCGGCTACAAGAAATAAAACAACGAGATAGGCAACCAAATAACCCAGGCTGAACAAAAACCCATCAAAACCAAACAGGGCTATCGCCCCGGCAATCCCTAGAAAAGAGGCGGCAGACAGGTAATCACCCGCAATGGCCAGTCCATTTTGCCAGCCGGTGAGCCCGCCTCCGGCCGTATAAAACTCGTTGGCTGTTTTGGTCCTCTTGGCCGCATAATACGTGACGATCAGCGTGCTTGCCACTATAAGCAGAAATAATGTGATGACCGTTCCGTTCATCTGCGATTCCCCCCCGCCTCTTCTTCTTCCAGCACTTCCTTAGCCAGAGCATCAAAGGTAGACGCTTTTTTCATGTAAAGGGTAACGAGCGTCCATGTCATGATGAACTGGGCAAATGAGTATATCCATATCCAGGAGATGTCGCCTACTGCAGGCTGGTGCAGAATCTTTGTATAGGCCGCCAGCAAGGGAAGCCCAAAATAAAATAAGAGAAAAAAGACGGTTAATGGCAAAATGAACTTTTTCTTTTTGTCGATCAATTCCTTAAACTTGGGATTGGACTGCATCCTTTCATACCGAATGGAAGAAGCCTGTGCTTTTGTTTGTGCCATGGGTGAACCCATGCGCTTCACTCTCCTTTTTTGAAATATTCTAAAGAATATAAGAAGAGATTAAAAGATTCCGAATCATTTGTCAATGAAAGTGGTTACATGGATTTATTTGTATTTTTGAGGGTGATTTTGCCGCCTGTTGCTCCGGTGACATACAACTGTAACCAAATGTACAACGCGTTGTTAACGTTTTGATATATTCCTTTGTTAGCATAGTCATCGTTAGTCAATCGACTGGCAAAAAAGGAGGAATAAAAAATGAGAAAAACGATAACCGCTCTTGCAGCGGCAGCTACTTTTACAGGCATTATGGCTGGGGGCGCATCGGCAGCTACATACGAAGTCCAGAAAGGCGACACACTATGGAGCATCTCAAAAAACCATGGGACGACTGTCGAACAGTTAAAGACATGGAACGAATTATCTTCCGATTTGATTTTTCCAAATCAGCTGTTAAACGTGGATGAAAGCAAAGCACAAGAAACATATACAGTGGTGAAGGGCGATACACTTTGGAAAATATCCCAGCAATTTGGGGTCAGTGTAAATGAATTAAAGGCTTGGAATAACAAACAGTCCGACTTGATTTTCCCAGATGAAAAATTATCGGTAAACGGAGAAAGGGCTCAAACAGCTCCTGCCCCTAGCCAGGCGGCGCCAGCTGCAAAAACGAATGCTTCTCAGCCTGCTGCACCCGCCAGCCAACAAGTGGCCGGAAAAGAAATCACGGTAACCGCGACCGCCTATACGGCTAGCTGCGAAGGATGTTCGGGCATTACGGCAACGGGACTGAACCTGAAAGCCAATCCGAATCTTAAAGTAATCTCTGTGGACCCTTCAGTGATTCCGCTTGGATCAAAAGTGTATGTTGAAGGCTACGGATACGCAGTTGCCGGGGACACAGGAGGCGCCATTAAAGGAAATAAAATTGACATCTTTATCCCATCCAAGCAGGATGCAATCAATTACGGTGTCAAAACCGTCAAAGTGACCATTCTGGATTAAGGGTGAAAATGGGCAAAAGAGGACTCCATGACAGGGTCCTTTTTTGTTTTGAAAAAAAGGAAATGGGGTACCCTTCCTAAAAAGGAGTGGTACTGATGACAGCTAAAGTAATCGGCGTTTACAATACTGAACAGGAAGTCATTGAGACAATAAACCGCTACAAGTCAAAAGGGATCGATCCAAATAAATTTTCAATTCTGGCAAAAGATGAGCAAAGAACGGAATATATAACGGAGGAAACAGATATACAGGAGAGGCCCCATGTCAACGAGGAAGCTGCCGGACTGATCGGAGGTTTCCTGGCTGGCATAGGAGGGGGAATAGCCGTTCCGGGTTTGACGGTTCCTGGCGTGGGCCCTCTGATGGCAGCCGGCCCCCTCGCTGCCATGCTGTCTGGAAGCGGCAAGGAAGATTTGCATGGAACTTTTGAAGCAATGGGCGTCGATGAAAAGGCTGCTGCCCATTACGTTAAAGAACTGGAAAACGGCATGATCATCCTGTTTGTGGAAGGCTGATGTATTCCTGCTGATTGTATGGAAAGCGCCAGTAAATATTTTTTTATGTGGGCACCGGTCCGTAAATATCGGTGTCCGTTTTCATGCTCTGGTAAAAACTTGCGAAAAAACAACAAGTTTTCCATAATAAAGAGGAGAGAAATGGAGCTCTGAATATCGCTTGAAGGGGGAAATCCATGAATACGACAGAACAAAAACTGACGGAATTTATGATTGCACATATACCTGACATGACCTCGGAATGGTTTGAAAATGTTTATACAAGCGGGGTGGGCGTTTACGCCGATAAAAGGGATTCTGCCGCTTTTACCGAGCTGAGGGAATTGAACCGCATTTTTAATGAAGCGATAACGGAGAGCATTATTGGCAAAGATGCCAAGCTTGAGAAGTGGGCAGAGGAGGTCGGCTCTTCAAGAAACAGGACCGGAACCCCGCTCTATGATGTCATTGCCAATTTTTCCATCTTCAAAAAGATTTATTATCGATATCTGAACATATTCATTGATGGTCAAGGAAATGATGTTACGGCCAAAAAGGTGATGGAGTGGGTACGTGTGATCAGCAGTAAATTCGATGAGGCCGTACAGCTTGTGACGAGAACGTATATCAAGGATTATGAGCGTATTTTCACCTCTCAGCAGGAAACCATCCTGGCCCTGGAAACACCTGTGATAAAAATCGATGAACAGACCGGCATCATTCCTCTTGTTGGCGAAATTGATACATACAGGGCTTACAAATTGGCCGAATCAAGTCTGGTTAAAGCGAGTGACCTGCAATTGGAATATGTCATTCTTGATCTATCAGGAGTGCCCATCATCGATACCATGGTGGCCAATCAGATTTTCCAGCTGTGTGATTCTTTTAATTTGCTGGGAATGGAAATGTATATAACCGGTATGAGGCCTGAGATTGCGCAGACAAGCATCAATTTGGGGTTGGACTTTTCCAGGCTTGTCTCGTTTGCTCATTTGTATCAAGCCATCCAATACATCCGAAAAAAAGAAGAAAAAGACGCTGGGAAAGAGCCGGGAAGCGTTATGTCCCTTTCTTGAAGAAATGAAAGCGTCCCTTTTCTTTTTTGCATAATCCTTAATCGGAAGGTTATGCTGTCATATTGAAGGGGTTGACAGTGTGAAGTACAACAAGAACGGCAGAAAAAAGATAAACGCTTTTGACCGGCAGTCCCTGCGGAAACGCAAAATTTTTCTTATTTTTTTATTTCCAGCAGTCGCATTCCTTTTGTATGCTGCTTATATAAATGAGGAGCCGGAAGAGCCTGACTATCAGGCAGCCGGTATTCCCGAAGAATATGTTCCTATTTATAAAGCTGCGGGTGAAAAATATGGGGTACCATGGCCATTGCTTGCTGCTCACCATCGGGTGGAGACGATCTTTTCAACCATGGATCCAATGGTCTCACCGGTAGGGGCAGAAGGCCATATGCAATTTATGCCCTGCACATTTGTCGGCTGGTCGCATCCGACGTGCGGTGGATTGGGGCAGGGAAAGATCAGCCAGGATGACAAGACCAATCCGGAAATCATCAAAAAATATGGAGGATACGGCATTGATGCAAATGGCGATGGAAAAGCGGATCCATTTGATATAGAAGATGCCATCTTCAGTGCAGCCAATTATTTAGCCAAAAACGGGGCGGCCAATGGGGACATCAGACGTGCCGTCTTTGCCTATAATCGAAGCGAACGTTATGTGGAGGATGTCTTGTATTATTATGAACAATATAAACAATATTGAAAGAAACAATAAAAAACGGGGGAACCTATCGTTCCGCCCGTTTTTCTACATTTGCAATCATATAGTTAGACATCTCTTCTGTTTCTTTTCGACATGGAACCCATGATCAGGCTCAGTACGAATACCAGAAGCAACGCACCAATCAATGCAGGTACAATGGCGACTCCTGCAATGTCAGGACCCCAGTCACCAAGCAGTGCGCCTCCAATCCAAGCTCCCACAATACCGGCTATGATGTTTCCGATGATTCCGCCGGGAATATCTTTGCCCAGAATCAGACCGGCCAGCCAGCCGATAATCCCACCTACGATAAGGTATAATAGAAAGCCCATTTCAAATCATCTCCTTGTTAGGAATATTTTCTTTTTGCGGCTTGGTTATATTATTGCCGGATTACATAAAGGGTAAACATTTTTTGTCTGATGCCGTCATGTGCAGCATGATGAATGCAATGA
>DATBUB010000275.1:0-7093 GCA_036516555.1 Bacillaceae bacterium | reverse complement strand
GTTTTCACTGACTTTCTGGACAGCCCATTCTTTTTTTTGCTGCTTATCCCTTTACAGAGCCCGCGAGCAGGCCCCGTACAAAGTACTTGCCTAGCAATATATAGACCAATAGGGTCGGCAGAGCAGCCAGCAGTGCTCCTGCCATTTGAACATTCCATTGTACGATTTGGCTTCCTGACAAGTTTTGCAGTGCAACCATAACCGGCTGCTGATCGGAGGTGGTGATCGTGATGGCAAAAAGGAATTCGTTCCAAACATTTGTAAATTGCCATATCGCCACAACTACAAATCCTGATATCGAAAGCGGAAGCATGATATGCCAGAAAATCTTCACAAAGCCCGCTCCGTCCATCTTGGCGGACTCAATCATCGAATCCGGAATGCTGGCATAAAAATTCCGGAACATCAGTGTGGTGATGGGAATGCCGTAAACGACATGGACCAGCACAAGCCCAGGGATGGTGTTATACAGCCCCATATTTCTCAGTGACTGAATGAGCGGAATCAAAATGCTTTGGTAAGGGATGAACATTCCGAACAGGATGAAGGTAAATATGATTTCCGATCCTTTAAACCTCCATTTAGAAAGCACATATCCGTTTAGCGCTCCCAAAAGCGCCGAAAGGACCGTAGCGGGAATGACGAGATACAGCGAATTCATGAAGTTTGGAGCCAATTTGGAAAAGGCTTGCTGATAACTGCTGAAATCAAAAGCGGAAGGCAGCTTCCACATGGCGGACAGCGTCACTTCATCAAGAGGCTTGACACTGGTCACCAAAATCACGTATACCGGCATTAAATAAAACAGGCTGAGGGCAATCAAGAAAATATATATAACGGGCCTTCCCCAACTCTTAAGAACCATTTCCCCCACCCCTTCTGCTGCCGATCAAATACGGTACAATAAAAACGGCGACGGAAATCAGCATAATCATGGCAATGGCCGCGCCATTTGCATAATAATTTCCTCTGAAAGTCGTTTCAAACATGTAAACACCCGGCACATCCGTAACAAAATTAGCCCCCGGTCCGGTCATGGCATAAATGAGATCAAAAATCTTCAATGAAATATGTGCCATGATGATGATTACACTGACCGTGATGGGCCATAAAAGCGGGATGATGATTTTACGGTAAATCTGAAACTCCGTGGCTCCGTCCATCCTGGCAGCCTCTTTCAGCTCTTCCGATATGCCCCGCAGGCCTGCCAGATACATGGCGACGGAAAAACCAGTCATCTGCCAGACGGCCGCAATGACAACCGCAATCAGCGCAGCCGGAATTCCAAACTCTATTTTTCCAAGCTTGATTGCCCCCAGAATGGTAGTATCCGTATACCACATGGATTCAAGCCCGAATTTTGAAAGAAACAGATTTACCCCAGTCGAGGGGTTGAGAAGCCATTGCCATACAACTCCCGTTACAACAAACGAGAGTGCCATCGGGAAAAAGAAAATATTGCGGAAAACCGATTCCCCGCGCAGCTTTTGATCGAGAAAGATGGCAAGCATCAATCCCATTACGAGGACAGCTCCAATAAACAATACGGTAAATACAATGGTGTTCCGGATATCAGCCTGGAACCTATAATCCTTAAATAAAAACAGATAATTTTTCAGTCCTGCAAAGGAAAAATCAGGTACAAGTGAATTCCAGTTGCTTAAGGATACATAGCCGGTCCATCCGATGAATCCGTAGACAAAGATACCAATGAAAATGACGGAAGGCAGCAAAAATAGTATGGCCAGCGTCCGGTCAGCCGACCATTTTTTATCCGGCCTGATTCTCCTGGAAGCATGGATTGCCGCCTCCTGGACCGCAGCATTTGTGTTTCTCATTTTGAATCCTCCCTGCAGCAAGTTGCTCTTATGAAAGAAAAAAGAGGAGGAATGTCCAACCTCTTTTTTCAGCATCGGTTTCCCTTTATTTCAATTCCTCAGCTGCCGCCTTGAGGGAGTCGAGGAACTGCTTCACGTCCTGCTGAGAAACAAAGATGTTTACTGCCTGGTTCGCTTTTGTCACAAATCCTTCAGCAGCTGCAGATCCATGCGCCAGGCTGGGTGCCAGCTCGGAAGATTTAAAATCTTCGATGGTATCCTTTCCGTACTGATCATATTTTGAAACATCTGCATCGATCCTTGCCGGAATAGACCCTTTCAGCGGATTGAAAGCATCCTGCCCTTCAACAGAACCCAATACAGACAGAAATTTCTTTACGTCATCTGTGTTTTTTACACCTTTTGGGAGACCAAAAGTATCGGTGATCACTATAAATTTGCCTTCTGTCCCCGGAGACGGGATATACCCGAAATCTTCATTGACCTTAAGCTTAAGGTCATTCACAAAATATCCTTTTGCCCAGTCTCCCATCAGATTCATGGCGGCTTCTCCCTGGGCGACCAGTTGGGAGGCATCCTGCCAGTTTCTGGAGCTGTGATCCTTATTGATGTAGCCAAGCATCTTTTTGAATGTTTCAGCCGCCTTTTCAACTTTTGGATCATCAAATGGCAGTTCGCCTGTCCATAGCTTGTTATAATCCTCTGTTCCGAGCTCTCCAAGCAAAATGGATTCAAATAGCTGGGTAGCCGTCCATGGCTCTTTATCCCCCAATGCAAGCGGAGTTACACCATTTGCCTGCAGCTTATCAGCTGCTTTAAAAAACTCATCAATAGTCCTTGGTGGCTCAATTCCGTTCTCCTCGAATATTTTTTTGTTGTACCAAAAAACATTTCCGCGGTGAATATTCACTGGGACAGAATAAATATTCCCTTCCTTGGAGACAAGCTCAATCAAGGAGTCAGGAAACTTGTCTTTCCATCCTTCTTCCTCATACAGATCATTCAGCGGCTCCATTTTATCTGCAGCCACCCATCCGTCATTCAGCTCCGCTCCGCCATGCACCTGAAACGTTGATGGAGGATCGTTCCCCTGCATTCTGCTGGCAAGGACGGCCTTAGCATTCGTTCCTGCCCCTCCAGAAACAGCTGCATTTTCCACCGTGATGTCAGGGTGCTTTTCCTTAAATAATTCAATCAGAGCCTTAAGTCCATCCTCTTCCCCCGCACCTGTCCACCAGCTGAAGATTTCTAGCTTGTCTTTACCCTCCTTCGATTTGCCTCCGCTGGTGTCCGAACTGCATGCTGCCACGGAAAATACCAGCAGAAGGGCCAACGGCCAAATGAACAACTTTCTCATATTCCAATCCCCCTTTTATTGAAAGCGTTATCACTATCACTTTAACGATACCATGCAAAAGGGAAACGGAGACCGGCAATCATCTTCAGTATTTTGTGAATTGCAGGATTATTTTGCGGGCGGCCCCTGATTCAGCATCATCCTGTACTCTGTAGGTGTGAATCCCGTTCTTTTTTTAAAAACCCGGCTGAAGTAATTCGGATCCCTATAACCCACACCAAAGCATATCTCTTTCAGGCTTTTCTCCATGAGGCGTATTTCCAGTTTAGCCTGCTCAATTCTCAAATCTGTTACGTAGTCTATAAAGGTGATTCCAAAGGTTTCTTTGAAAATTTTGCTGAAATGATACGGGCTCAAGTTTGCATAGCTGGCTGCACCTTCAAGTGTTATGGCGTTCCTATAATGACTATCAATATATTCCTTTGTTCTAGCAAGCTGCGAGGTTCCTTCCCATCCTTCACTTGAGAGTCCCTGGCTTTGCAAGTCTATTGCCGAAATAGCTTTCGAAAGCTGTTCTTTCAGCTTCATTTGTTCCTGTGCCTTTTTTTGTTCCAGTCTTATATCCTTCTGCACCCTGCCTATCGCCGAAACGATTTCCTCCGTCTTTGCCGGCTTCAGAAGGTATTCTTTTACGCCCTGTCGCATTACTTCTTTTGCATACTCAAAAGTATCGAAAGCAGAGATCATAATAAACTGTATGTCCGGGTGTCTTTTCCGAATTTCTTTTACGGCTTCAACACCATCAATGCCCGGCATCTTAATATCCATCAGCATGATGTCCGGCACCAGATCATCCGCGAGCCGGATGGCATTCCTGCCGTTGGCCGCTTCGCCCGCAAGTTGGATGTCGGGCATATTTTCCGCCAGAATTTTGGCTAATGCTTTCCTCTCCAGGATTTCGTCATCTACAATCACCGCTTTCAAACGGAACGCCTCCCCTCTGCACCCAGATAATGAGGGATCAGAATTCGAAATGTAGTCCCCTTTCCCGGTTCGCTGTCTATTTCTGCAACATTCTGTATCTGATAAAAGATTTGAAGGCGTTTTATCACATTCCGGATGCCAATTCCCGTTGAATGGCCGGATGTTTTTTTGATGGGGTACCCTCTCCTTTGACTGTCATCAGGGGCTTTCATGATTTTCTCAATAGTCTGGCTGGCCATGCCCTTTCCATCATCCATGACTTCAGCCACTATCCCGCCTGCGTTCCTGTAAATGGAAAGCTTTATAACACTTTCCCCTTCAATGGACTCAACCCCGTGGATAAAGGCGTTTTCCACAATAGGCTGGAGTGTCATTCTGGGGACCGGAACATCCAGGCAGCTTTCGTCTATATCAGCAATAAACCGGATCCTTTCCCCGAACCTTGTCTGCTGGATAAAAAAATAGTCCATCACAACATCCGTTTCTTCTCTCATTGTAGATGGCTTGTCAATATTGGCCAGATTGTAGCGAAGCAATGCAGATATGGCTTCAACGAGCTTCACCGTTTCATGTGCATCTTCTAGGTAGGCCATCCTTGAAACATTATTCAATGTATTGAATAAAAAGTGGGGATTGATCTGATTTTGCAAACTTTTCAGTTCCAGCTCCTTAAGCAGTTTATCCAGTTCTGACTGATCTTTCATCTCATTCACCAGTTCGAAGATGCTTCTTCGCATATGATTGAATGTTTCGGAAAGAAGCTTTAATTCATCCTTGCTGGTCACTTCTACGTCCCTTCCCGAGAAGACCCCGCTGGATATCTCCTGTGCAGCTGCTGACAATGCCCCAAGCGGCCTGGTAATTCCGCCGGAAATCTTTACAGCAAACAATGCACTGAAAATCAGCGTTCCCGAGAAAAGAAAAATAGCGGTCATTTTTAAATAATGAGCCCTTTCCGTCATCTGTCCAAAATATGGCTGATAAGAACTGAGTTCTTTGTCGATCAGCGTCAGTGTCGTTTCGTGGATAAAAGATGATATGGCAGACGCTTCATTGAAATGCTGGGAGTACAGGTGAATATCCGCAGCCTTAAATGCAGATATAGCCAAATCACATTCTTCCATGAAGCTGTCAAGCATATTTTCATAGTTTAGGAGGGCCAGGAAATTGTCGTGGTTTCCAATCTTTCCTTGCAGCCGTTCTTTATTAGCCAACAGCTTCTCTTTCTCTCCCAAATATTCCTCCAAATAAAGATGATCCTTTTCTAGGATATAGGCGTTAACTTTTTCAACGACCGTATCGGTTTGCTGGGAGATTTCATTCAGCAGGAGAAACCGCTTGAATCCTGAATCGTATTCCCCAATCAATGTTTCGCTGCTGCTGTACAAATAGTAAGCAACACTGTTGACACTGGTGACCAGGACAAGGAAAAACAGAAGTAATTTTGTTCTGATCTTGATCAGCGCCCTTCACCTCCAAACAGTGCCTCAGGCATGGAGTGGAGATCTTCCCTATACAGCACCTTTGTTTCTGTGAAATTCAGTTCCGGCACCTTCTTGCCTTCCCGAATGGCTGCCATGGTTTCTACCGCTTTATAGCCTATATCATATGGTTTTTGAATAACGGTAGCCTGTATGATCCCTCTTTGAATATAATCAACCGTTTCGCTGATGGAATCAAAGGCAATGATATATGTATCAAGAGCCCGGTTGGCCTGAAGAACAGCTTCTGCGATACCGATGCCGTCCAAGGCACTTGTACCGAAAAAAGCATTTGTTTCCGGATGTTCGGTAAGTATTTTATTCGCCATTTCTGCAGCATTTATTCTTGTAATCCTCGACTCTTCAACGGCCGTAATCACGATGCGGCTCTCTTCCGCAACAGCATCCTTGAACCCTTGTACCCTTAATTGCTGGTGTGCAGACTGAAATCCTCCCGTAATAATCCCCACATATGTCGGTCCGGCTGTGCCTGCGAGCAGCGCTTTGCCTGCAATGAAACCTGAATAATAATTATCCGTTCCAATGTATGCAATGCGGTTGCTTCCCGGAGCATCGGTATCTACTGTCACGACGGGTATGCCTTTTTCCATCAGTTTATTGATTATCGGGGTGAACTGATTTTCGTTTAGCCCCTGCGTCATCACCCCATCCACACTAGCAGCCGCTGAAATTTCGAGCCTTTTCAAATGCTCCTCCACATTTGCCTGCTTTGGGCCGGCATATTCCAGCAAGACCCCGTGATTTCTCGCTGCTGCACGTGCCCCCTGTTCCACAAGCCTCCAATAGTCATTGTCCACTTCTTCAGGAACAAGGACAAAATGATGCCGATATTCAGGTACGCTCTTATCCACTTCCTGACGGCTTAGTTGGAACATTTTATCTGCGAAATAAAGAGCTGCCGAGAAAAAGAAGATTCCTGACAAAATGGCCGCATAATAAGAGAGCTTTGTCCAAGACGGCATATCGTTTACCCTCCATTGACAACCTAATATTCAATATTTTTACTCACTATCCATATGATAGATGATTTTGCTGATTTTAAAAAGAGGGGGATTTTCGTGTAACTAAACGAAAGGGCATAACGTCTGTATGAAAAAGGAGGGTAATCTCATGAAGAAAAAGTGGCCGTTCCTGGCGGGCGGCATCCTCATGTGTTTTACACTGTTGATATACGTTGCCTTTGACAAGGCAGAAAGCCGGCAAACATTGAAGCAGCCTGAAGTCCAGCATGTTGATGCTCTTCCTGTGATTGAATCGGAAGAGCACCTTCAAACCTTCTTCAAAAAAGCGATAAAAGCGGCAAACAGAGAAAGAAACGCTTTATTCGGCGGGTCAAAAGAAGTAAGAGAGGATACGGCTAGCGGGTCTGCTCCTATGGAAGCAGCAAGCGAGGCTAATGTTTCCGAGACGAACGTCCAGGTGCAGGGAGTGGATGAAGCCGATTTAGTCAAAACGGATGGAACGTATATTTA
>DATBUB010000274.1:0-2522 GCA_036516555.1 Bacillaceae bacterium | reverse complement strand
TTTCCGTTCAGGCAAGCCTGTCCCTTTTGAACCTGTCCCCATATGGTATAATAAGACATTATGTGTCCGGGGAGAGATGTGTGTGTGGCAAGAGAGGATTGAAGTTCAGGGTCCCTATCATTTTGATTTGGCGCTCGACCGCATGTCGATGGATCCGCTTAACATCGTTGATGAGAAAGAAAGATCTGTGAAAGTTCCCATCTATTTGCCGTTTCCTGAAGTGGCCAGTGTTCAGGCAATGGGGACGACGGAACACCCTGTCTTCCTTGTGCAGGGAGAGACTTCCGAGACTAAACATCATGTTCTTGACAGGGTTGCAGCCATATTTCAGTGGGATAGGGCCCTCCATGCCATTCACAGCCATTTCTCAAACACGGCACTCAAGGATATTTTTGATGCACACAGAGGGACACCCATTGTGCTGGACTTTGAACCATACACGACCCTGATCAAGTCCATCATCCATCAGCAGGTCAATATGAAATTTGCCATTTCCCTGACCGAGCAGTTTGTGAGGACGTTCGGATTTGAAAAAGACGGTGTCCCTTTTTATCCGCTGCCGGAAACGATCGCACAATTGCAGCCCGAGCAGTTGAGGGAGCTGAAATTCAGCCAGCGCAAGGCCGAGTATGTCATCGGTTTGGCGAGTCTGATCGCTTCAAACGAACTGGACTTGAACAAAATTGCAACGCTTCCCGATGCGGAAGTCATCAAAGAACTGGTAAAGATCCGGGGAGTCGGCCCTTGGACGGCCCAAAGCTTCCTCTTGTTCGGATTAGGGAGGCCCAACCTGTTTCTGCCTGCCGACATCGGCATCCAGAATGCCATCAAAAAAGCGTTTCAGCTTGAACAAAAGCCAACATATGAACAAATGGAAGCCTTCAGCAAGGAATGGCATCCTTATTTAAGCTATGCTTCCCTGTATTTATGGAGGAGCATCGAATAGACGGAGTGGTAGCATGAAGAAAGAAAACGGAACGATCATCAAACCAAAGCAGACTTTTCCGCTCACCATCAAGAGGATCGGCATCAATGGGGAGGGGGTCGGTTATTTTAAAAAGAAGGTCGTCTTTGTTCCGGGAGCACTTCCGGGAGAAGAAGTCGTGGTCGAAGCGGTAAAAGTCCACCCGAAGTTTACGGAAGCGGCCATCAAAAAAATACGGAAGCGCTCTCCGCATAGGGTACAGGCCCCCTGTCCCGTATACGAACATTGCGGAGGCTGCCAGCTTCAGCATTTGCGCTATGACCAGCAGCTGAAGGAAAAAAGGGACATCCTGATCCAGGCACTGGAAAGGCATACCCGCTTTTCGGTCGAGGACATGGACATCCGCGATACCATCGGAATGGACAACCCATGGAATTACCGGAATAAAAGCCAATTCCAGCTTCGTGAGAAGAACGGCAAGATCATTGCCGGGCTGTACAGCATGAACTCCCACAAGCTGATTGACGTGCCGGAATGCATCGTTCAGCAGCCGGCCACAAATAAAGTAACAAATACGGTCAAGCAGATCCTTCAGGATTTCCGGGTGCCCATTTATAATGAAAAAACAAAGAAGGGGATTGTCCGGACTGTGGTGACAAGAGCCGGAATTACAACTGGGGAAGTGCAAGTCGTGATTGTAACGGCAGGCAAGGAACTTCCGCGGAAGCAGATGATCGCGGAGGAAATCCAAAGGCGCCTGCCCGAAGTGGTTTCGATCATGCAAAACATCAATCCAAAGCAAACGTCCATCATTTTCGGCGACGAAACCATTCCCATAACGGGGAGGGAGTTCATTGATGAACACCTGAAGGAGTTCTCCTATGAACTGTCCGCCCGTGCATTCTTTCAGTTGAACCCCGAGCAGACCATCAAACTGTATGAAGAGGTCAAAAAGGCAGCCGCACTGACGGGGAAGGAAAAAATTGTGGACGCCTATTGCGGGGCGGGCACCATAGGATTGTGGCTGGCAGACGGGGCGGCTGAAATCCGCGGAATGGACATCATTCCGGAGGCCATTGAGGATGCCAAGAAAAACGCCCGAAGGCACGGCATCAAAAATGCCACATACGTTACGGGCAAAGCCGAAGACATCCTGCCAAAATGGCTGAGCAAAGGCTGGAAACCCGATGCCGTCATCGTCGATCCTCCAAGGACGGGCTGTGATGCCAAATTCCTGCAGACCCTGCTGAAAATCAAGCCCAAAACCTTCATTTACGTTTCATGCAACCCTTCCACACTGGCAAAAGACCTGCAGGCCATCAGCGGCACTTATAAGGTAAATTACATCCAGCCTGTGGACATGTTCCCGCAGACGGCGCATGTTGAGTGCGTGGCGTTGATAGAGTTGAAATAGCTTGGTGTCAATGGTTTTGTGTGTTTTAACCTGAATATTGAAGTGTGATTATGTTCCCTCGGACGAATGGTTCGGGGGATTTTTTGACCCTTGGGATCTACTTTTACGCGGAATATAGAATTATTTTAAAACACATTTTTATAGTCGTTTTTAAAAGAAGTATCGACATTGATGGTAATTGCG
>DATBUB010000273.1:0-4351 GCA_036516555.1 Bacillaceae bacterium | reverse complement strand
CTGATTAACGCTTCAAAATAGTAGTAATCTCCCCAAATGCAGCTTTCATCGACGCCGCGGTTGCCGCCTTTATGATAGACTGCGTGTTTCAGAATGCCGTTTGCTTCGCTGTCAATCTCCGTTGTGTAGTGTTCATATAACGACTCGACCATCGCAAGGGCAGAGTTCTCATACACCCGCTTCTCGGGATCTGTCAGCGGCAGGTATTTCACCATCTCCAGAAGGCCGCATACGGCAATGGCGGCGGCTGAACTGTCACGCTCTTCTTCCCCGTCTGTAAAAATCAAATCCCAATAGCAAATTTCGTCCTCCGGGAGCCGGTTCAGATAATAGTTTGAGAGTTTTTTCGCCAGTTCGATCAGGCTCCAGTCACGTGTATAGTGATAGCTCAATGGAAACCCATAGATTCCCCAGGCCTGCCCGCGCGCCCAGCAAGAATCATCCGAATAGCCCTGTCTCGTATTTCCATACAGCGGCTCACCTGTCCCAGGGTCCATATAATACGTGTGGAAAGTGGAAGCATCCGGCCTTACAATGTATTTTGCCGCCTGCTTAATATGAGTTTCTGCTATGTCCCGGTACACGGCCTTTCCTGTGACTTCTGAAGCCCAGTACAGCAGGGGCAGATTCAAGTTGCAATCGATGATCATACGTCCGCGCTCTGCCGGGTCGTTCAGATTCCCCCAAGCCTGGATGATTCCCGCTTTGTCGTGATACCGCGTGATCAGTAAATCGGCCGCCTGAATGGCAATCTGTTTGGCCTCTTCATTGCCCGTCAGCTTATAGGCACTGACGCAGGACAGTGTGTATAAAAACCCCAGGTCATGGTGATCCAGCTCAATCCGCTTATCCAGCCTCTCTTTAAAACTTTTAATCTGTATTTCAGCAATCTTGCGATATTTTTCGTCGCCTGTGTGCTCATAGGCCAGCCAAAGCATCCCCGTCCAGAAACTTGTTGTCCATTCCACATTTTCAATGGGCGGATAGACAAGATTTTCACTGCTCGAATCCGGGAACTTGTCTGTAAAGACTTCCAAACTTTGATCCATTTTAGCCAAGACATGTTCAATGGCCTTTTCTACAAAAGCCCGGTCCACGGGTGGTGCTTTCTCAAACCGGCCTGCATTCTGGATTTCTTCTTTCTTTACTTCCATCACATACTCCGTCATTCCACTTCACCTCAAAAAAATCCATGCTCTTGATAGTACTTGTTTACCTGTTTTTTACCTGTATACAAAACCCTAAAACCGGCAACACCCCCGCCCATTTGCTGGGCAGAGGCAGTCGGTTCTGTCACTTACTTTGGAAAAGGACCTGTCACAAGTACTGGAATAGGGTCTGAAGTCACGGTGACTCCATTAAGCGTCACGGTGACCGTCACCTCGGTCCTGCCCGGGGCTTTTGCGGCCAGCACACCATCTTCTGTAACTTCTGCCACCCTTGGCTTGCTCGTCGTATACTGGATCACGGCACCGGACATTTCGTTGGTAGTGATGCCTTTTTCCAGTAAAACCGTGAAGTCCATCTTGGTTTTGTCTCCCGGCTTCAGCCGCTGAGTTTCAATGTCGGCCTCTACTTCTTCCAGACCGACAACCAAATCCGGGTCACTGTATTTCATCAATTCGCTGCCATATTTAAAGTAGAAGTTGCCAAAGTCATCCTGGGCCAGTTTTTCAACGTTCCCTTCGAGAATAACCTCCATTTCCTTCGACTCTGCACCGATTTTGATGAACTTGCTCGTATATGTTTTATCCGCCACATACCCGATGAAAATCGATCCATACACATTTCCGTCTGTGCCGATCATCAATCGCGGATTGGAATGCGCGTAGTCGGCGGTCGGGAATTTGTCATCGCTATAGATGATTTCTTTCGTGTCCGGATCGAAGATGAACAGCGTACCGAGTGCCATTCCCCAAAGATTGCCGTCAGGACCCCATATAAACGCGGACAGGGACTTCTTCCCCTCAACCGGGATCGTCTCGTACTCAATGGTGCCGGAAGCAGTATCATAGATCGCAAGTTTGCCGGAAGTGCTGCCGTCCATGGCACCTGTCCCCATATACAGCTTTCCATCCCGGTACAATAGCGTATTGATGGAATGCTCCGGAATAATATTCCGTTTTACATCAAACACTCCGGTCTCCGGATCATAGATGGTCAATGCTCCGCCGGTCTTCCCCGCAATTGGGTAAGAGCCGATATACATTTTGTTTTCTTCCTCCACCCCGACCATTGCGACCGGGCGATCTTGCTCATCGCCCAACTGTGTAAGCCTCGGCGGATTATATGGTTCGCTCGGATCCGTCCGGTTCCACGGCTTTGCCGGATCATATTCGAAAATGGAGGCTCTCGGGTAAACCCCAAAATATACTTTCCCGTTCAGCGTTCCAAAACCCTCCACCTGCCCGAGTGACGGGTAAAGGGTTGTCTCATCCTGGCTAGGAGAGTAGACTCCCAGGCCGCCCCCCGAAATAAAGCCAGAGCTGAGGATTTTGCCGTCCGAACTTTTGCCGATATTATACAATTCAACAAATTGCGGAGGAAGGGGAAGTTCAGGCGTTTCGGTATATCCTGTCTCCAGGTTATAGTAGAAAGCCCGGCCGCTGTTTCCTGCAAGCCCCACCAAAGTGACACCAGGGAATTTAGGATCGTTCAATTCTGCATAAGAGAAAGCGATGCCAGGGCCTTTCACATCCACACCCAATGATCCGTATTCTCCTGTTTTCACATCATAAGCATATAAGGACCATTGATTCCCGCCATCCGGCTTAGGTTCATAATATGTGTAAAAAACCCTGCCGTCCGGTGAAACCTGAGAGAATCCGCGTGTGTTATATTCCGGATTGGCCTTCACAATCAGCGTATTGTTTTCCGGGGTGTACACATACATGATGGGGCCCGGGTCGACACGGATGAACAGTTTTCCTGCCGTATATTGAAGGTCATATACAGAGGTCTTGCCTCCAAAGCCGGTAATCAGCGTCTTCTCCCCTGTTGTGAGATTATATTTGTACAGTTTTGCTACATCCGCTCCGCCAACATACAGCGTATTCCGCTCTGCGTCATACGCCAGGCTCCGAACGTGAGATTCCTTTGATGCTGTCTTGAAAGAGGTCAACACCTTTGCTTTGTCGGTCACAGGGTCATACTCAAAAATGGATTGAGAGTAACCTGTACCTCCATACACTTTCCCGTCCTTGCCGGGCGTGAGCACCCAAATGACCGTGTCTGACGGGACAGGCTTGCCGATTGTGCGCATGGCTTCCGTTTCCGGATCGTACTGGAACAGTGTTCCATTCGGCGTGCTTCCCACATACACCTTGCCATCCGACGCCACCGTGATTGCCCAGGCAGCTGTGGCATTGCTGCCATCAAGCGCCACAAGCGGCTCTTGATCATAAATCTCTTTCGTATTGACATCGCTCACAATAAATTGGGCAGGATCACCTTGTGCAACGGTGTACATGACATCGCGGCCAAGCTTATCCTTTCCGTACGCTCCTGTCATGATGGTTAGGCTGGTCGATTGCGGACCGAGATTCGTTATGGCCCCATCAGGTGCAGATACAGCAACCTCTGCATCATCGGTAAAATAAACACCAGTCGCTCCTTCCGGAGAGTAAAATGCCGCCTGAAAATAAGCTGCATCCTTTGGTGAAGCGGCTGCCAAACGAAGGTTTTCCCACTCATCGTTTTGGACGGCTGCTGTATCCACAAGTGAGCTGACCACCGATAGCAGCGTTCCGTCCTGTTTGTAAAAACGGAGGTCCACTTTTCCGCCCGATCCTGATTTTTTTAGGACCTTTGCAGTCAAAATGACATTTTCAAACGGGCTCACGGTGACCGGGTCACTGACGGCACCATAAGAAGCGGATGCGGAATGATCTTCTATCCTCAGACTGCTTTTTCCCTCAGCATAAACTTCCTGGTCGATTGTCACCTTTTCAGAGGAACCATCCGGTTTCCAGCCGGGTACATCGCCATTCCCATCCATCTCAAACCCGCCGTTTACAAGTGAAGCCGGCTGCACTGCCTCCGCAGCCGCACGGTTAAATAAGGCCGGTGACACAAGCAGCATGAGCATGCATATCATAACCATGCCCGTGAAACAGATTCGAAGCTTGTTCATTAAACTCCTCCTATAGCTTTGAAAAAGCAAGATTTGCGTACATGAACAAAATAGAGGAGTTCTGATGAAACTCCTCTATTTGAAGATTGTATGGTTCTCCATCTGCTTCGATGGAAGATTATCTTATTTCCACTGTTTTTCTTTATAGCCTTTTTCTTTGATTCCTTCGTTCGTTTCCTTGATGATGGCTTCGCCGCCTCGCTTCAGATACTCATCCAC
>DATBUB010000272.1:0-2187 GCA_036516555.1 Bacillaceae bacterium | reverse complement strand
CCAACGCTATTTTACCATGTTTTCCAATAAGGCGCGACATCTCATTGAATGTTGACGAAAAATTCCTTTGAGATCCCATAGGATTGGTTGTCCAATGTCACGATATCCAGTTTTACATGGCGGTCTCCTTTTTCGAGCCCTTTTAAAATAAATGCCGCTGTCTGCTGTTCTCCTTCCAGCTTTCCATCTATATAAACCCTGATCTTCCCTTTCCGGTCCGCTGGACCCTTGTCTGAAAATGAAATACCGGGAGCCACGCATTCAATATAGACGGATTGTCCCCGTACATGATGCCTTACTGTCATATACTTCATTTGTATCCTGATGCTGTCCTCAGCCTTAGCAGAAAGAGCTTCCGGTTCGGGGATTTCATTACGGCATGCAGCCATTATTAAAATGGCGATCAAAACAGCCAGCGCCCTCTTCATTGTTATCACTCCTTATGCCTAGTTTTTGCAAAAGCATAGGGTTCATACCAATATAGAGGACTGTTTTCCATTACGTGTCCACCGAGGCGTCCTGACTTTTCATCATCTGCAGCATTCCCATCATCATGGAGGCCATTTGCAGTCCATATTGCAGTTTTTCAACCTGATGCGGAATGGTTTTTTTAAAATAATGCAAGGAGGCGATTTCAAAATGTTCGAGCGTGGCCGGATCCCTCGCTAGTTTACGGTACCAGAATGGCTGTTCCCTTAGGAACTGTTTTAAATCCGGTTTAGAATAAATATATTTCAATACATCTTCACGCATTTATATTCTCCTCCGCCATCAATCTTTCCTAAATGCAAATGGATCCATACGTCCTTTTTCTGCGTTCGTTTCCTGGGGCTGGCTACCTTGATATTGCGATAAGAATCCCTGAATCATTGCAATGGCCTCGCTTAATTGCCTGGCGTAGTACTGCATTTGGTTGACATCCATATTTTTCACCAGCGATGCAACATGCTGGATCCAACCAGAACTCCCATCCTTTTGCTCAGCGGAAGCCTGTGCATGCTCCCCTTTTCCGGTATGTGGCTTGAATGGGTCCCATCTTGGATCTTCGCTTCCCAAGAGGTACCATTCCTCAAAAAGCTCCTGCCATCCATGGTCGCCATTTCTGACGGATCTGATCAGTCCTGGATGCTCCTTGACAAATTCCTTGAATTGGGCAACTGCCGGGTGAAGTTCTTTTCGACCCATCAAGCTCACCTCCATTCGATTGTTCTCTATTGATACAGTATGTAACTGCATGAAAATTGTGCGGATACCCTCCATGAAAAAAAGACCCGCTCAACAAAGCTGGTCTCAAGGACTTTCTTTATGTTTGATGAAATTTTGTGTATAGTTTTTTTGGAACATACCGTCCTCGTAGCGGGTATAAACCCCAACCCCCAAATGGGAATATTCTTTTTCCAAAAGGGTTTTCCGATGGCCTTCAGAGTTCAGCCACCCTTCCACTGCAGCAGGACCGTCCATATATTGAGAAGCAATATTTTCCCCAGCCAGCTGATATTCAACATCCCCCGCCTCCAGGCGGTTCGATAAATCCCCGTATGCAGGTGATTCATGTGCGAAATATTCATTCTCCTGCATATCCTTGCTGTGCTGATAAGCCACTTCCGCCACCTGGGCGTCCCACTCAAGCTCAGGCAGGCTGAATCGCTGCCGGATTATATTGGTTATATCGAACACCTGGCGCTCAGCACCCTCTTCCATTTTCCTCCATCCATCTTCCGAAGGAATCGGAGGTGTAAGCAGTTCTCCGCGGTACACCAATTCATATGGATGCTGGATGATCAGTGTCTTGTGATTGAGAAGCCTGATGCTCGATAAAGTGCCGGTATATTTATCAATGGATAGCTGGGCATAAATGTCGCCAAGCTGTACCAAAGGGCGTATATTTAAATCTTCCTCTGATAATTCAAATCGATATGTTCCTCGTTCCGCTTTGACCATAATTTCCGTTTCCAGCAGAGTGGTGCGAAAAATCTCTTCTATGGTCTGGCCGATTTTAAATGGGGAGACATTCAGCTGATGCCCCATAGCGTATATCGTTACGATGTGACCGTCTTCAATACCAGCCTGCATGTAGGTTTCGTTATATTGATTATAGATCCACCATTCATATCCAAATAGCGATGGTTCCTTCCTTTGCGGCTGGCCAAAGTCGTTGATCAATTCTGCTGCCGGCTTTCCTATAAA
>DATBUB010000271.1:0-6280 GCA_036516555.1 Bacillaceae bacterium | reverse complement strand
GAAGGAATTCTCCCCTGTATCTGTTCGCCTTTCTCTCGATCCTGACCGGATTGATTTTGGCGGGCTACGGCGTCTATCAATTGCTGTATACGTCTCTGGAACAGGAGCAGAGCCTGGGAAAAGCACGCAAGCTTGTAGAAACTGGCCCGGAAGCATCTCAAATAGAAGCTGTTCATAAATCCGAGGAAACACAATGGGCAAAACCGGAAAAAGGAGAGATCATCGGTATATTGTCCATTCCGGCCATCCAGTCGGAACTGGCGATTATCGAGGGAACCGATGAAGATGAACTGGAAAAGGGAGTTGGCCATTATCGGGGAACCGCTTTTCCCGCAGAAAAAGGACAAGTGGTCCTGTCAGGCCACCGGGATACAGTCTTTCGGAGAATGGGAGAAGTGGAAATTGGCGATCTTTTTATCATCCGCATGGAATATGGGAGCTTTACCTATGCCATGGCAGATGCACGGATTGTGGAAGCCGGAGACTTAACCGTCATTGACACTGTTCCTGCATCCGAAGAAGTTTTGACCCTTATCACGTGCTATCCTTTTTCCTACGTGGGCAATGCCCCGCAACGGTACATCATTACGGCCGTGCCCGCAGATGGAAAATAAAGGCCAGGCACCCGCAGGTACCTGGCCCGAACTCGTCTTTACAATTTTTTCATTTCGTCAGCCACAAACTCCACATCAGTTCCAACGATCACCTGAACATCTGTATTGCTGAGCTTCATGACGCCTTTGGCGCCGGTTCTCTTCAGCCTGGCTTCATCCACCTTGCTCATATCCTTCACCTTCATGCGAAGCCTTGTCACACAGTTATCGATATTGGTGATGTTGTCCTTGCCTCCAAGCCCTTCCATATATTCAGAGGCCAACTGTGCATATTTTCCATGCTGACCGGCAGAATCAGCCACTGCTCCTTCCTGTTCGATGAACCCTTCTTCGTCATCATCTTCCCGGCCAGGTGTTTTCAAGTCAAACTTCTTGATCAGGAAGTAGAAAATGAAGTAGTAGATAACCCCGTATACGAGACCTACGACAATGAGCAGCCCAGGCTTAGTCGCGATTCCCCAGTTCAGCGCAAAGTCAAGGGCGCTTCCCGAGAATCCGAATCCGTCGCGGATGCCAAGGACATAGGTCACAGCCATGGAGGTCCCCATCAGTACGGCATGGATGAAATACAGAAGCGGCGACAGGAACATAAACATGAATTCAAGCGGTTCAGTAATACCCGTCAGGAAGGATGTGAATCCAACCCCGATGAGCATTCCCGACACAAGTTTCCGCTTTTCTTTCTTGGCGGCCGCTATCATCGCCAAAGCAGCTGCCGGAAGACCGAACATCATGACCGGGAAGAATCCTGTCATGAAGATTCCCGCATCCGGATCGCCTGCAAAGAATCGGTGCAGGTCGCCTGTGGCTCCGTTATATTCCCCAAAGACGAACCAAACAAGGCTGTTGATGACGTGGTGAAGTCCCACCGGAATTAGCAGCCGGTTCAGGAAACCGTATACGCCGACTCCAAGTGCACCTGCGCCAATGAGCCATTCTCCCAGTGCATTGATGGCATCCTGGATCGGCGGCCAGATAAAGCCGAACAGGACTCCCATCAAGAGCATCGTAACAGCAGTGACGATAGGCACAAAGCGCCTGCCTCCAAAAAACGCCAGCCAATCCGGCAGCTTGATTTTATAAAAACGATTATATAATGGCCCCACAATCAAACCGGTGATGAACCCGGCAAGTACCCCCATATTGATATCTTTATCAATGGCTTGCGTAACGCTTGTGAGAATCAGGTACCCGACGGCCCCAGACAGCGCTGCTGCTCCGCTTCCGTCCTTCGACAAACCGATGGCGATTCCGATGGCAAACAGCAGGGCCAAATTCGCGAATATGGCGTCCCCCGCTTGTGCCATTACCGGGACATCGAGTAAATCTTCCTGTCCCAGCCGAAGCAAAAGTGCAGCCGCAGGCAATACGGCAATCGGCAGCATGAGCGCTTTACCTATTCTCTGTAAATATCCTAACATAGCATTCCCTCCCAATATGATTTTGGTTTCTATAGCCATCTGCTACCCTACTTAAAATCCTTCCAATCAAAAGAAGACTCATTCAGCAGCTCTTCAAACGATTTATTTTTTTCCCGGCGCTTTCTTTCTTCCCGCTTCTGTTTTTCTGTTTCTTCTATCTTGCGCCTTTCTTCCTGTTCCATTTGCTGCTGTGCTTGTTTCAATTTATGAAGGATGTCCTCGTTTAATGTGTCCTTTAGGGTGACAGCCTCTGATTCTTTCTTTTTTGGCTTTTCATGTGCTTTTCTGCCCATCTTCCCTGGCTCCTTATGCTGAGATTCTTGTTGAACGATTAATACGCTTGCATTTTGACATGTTCGGATACCGCAAGCTCCGGCTCGGTGGACGATATGACATCATCCACGGTATATCCTTCCGCCACCTCCACCAGCGTGAGTCCAGATTCTGTCACATCGATAACAGCTCGGTCGGTGATGATCCGGTCCACCACTTGCTTTCCGGTCAAAGGCAGGCTGCACTCCCGCAGAATTTTGGGTTCGCCCTTCTTATTGACATGGTCCATGATGACGATGATCCTTTCCGCGCCATGCACCAAATCCATCGCGCCGCCCATTCCCTTGATCATTTTACCCGGAATCATCCAGTTCGCCAAATCCCCTTTCTCCGACACTTCCATGCCTCCAAGGATGGCGATATTGATGTGGCCTCCGCGTATCATGGCAAACGACTCCGCACTGTCAAAATACGCGGCACCCGAAATGGCCGTCACCGTTTCCTTTCCGGCATTGATCAAGTCGGCATCCAGCTCATCCTCTGCAGGATAAGGGCCAATGCCGAGCAACCCGTTTTCCGATTGCAGCACCACCTGTTTGTCTTCGGAAATGTAGTTCGCAACAAGTGTCGGCATGCCAATTCCCAGATTGACGTAAAAACCATCCTCGATTTCCTTTTCCGCCCTTCTGGCGATCTTCTCGCGTACAGACGCTTTATCCATCAGAAAGACCTCTCCTTTCCTGTTAGGATCTTACCGTTCTTCTCTCAATCCTCTTTTCCTGTTCGCCCTGGATAATCCCTTGGATATAAATGCTTGGGGTATGGATGAAATTCGGATCCAGTTCGCCTGTTTCCACAAGGTTTTCCACTTCGGCCACTGTGACTCTGCCGGCTGCTGCTATCATGGGGTTAAAGTTCCGGGCGGTCTTTCGGTAGACGAGATTCCCCATCCTGTCCCCCTTCCATGCGCGCACAAGGCTGAAATCCGCCGTCAGCGCTTCCTCCAGAACATACTCCTTCCCATTGAAATGGCGGATTTCCTTCCCGTCCGCAATTTGGGTCCCGACTCCGGCGGGAGTATAGAAAGCCGGAATTCCCGCTCCCCCGGCCCGGATTTTTTCGGCAAGCGTTCCCTGTGGGATCAATTCCACTTCAATTTCACCTGAAAGGACCTGCCTCTCAAACTCCTTGTTCTCTCCGACGTACGAGCCTACCATTTTTTTGATTTGTTTATTTTTCAAAAGCAGGCCCAGCCCCCAGTCGTCCACGCCGCAGTTGTTGGATATGACGGTGAGGTCCGTGACGCCTTTTTCCACCAGCGCCAGGATCAGATTTTCGGGAATCCCGCAAAGTCCAAATCCGCCTACCATGATGGTCGAGCCGTCCCGGATGGGTGCCACCGCTTCCTGAAACGATGTATAGACGTTCTTCATATCGAGTTCCTCCTCATCTGCTTTATTTCTCATAACGTTCAACAACTGTCGCGACTCCCTGGCCTCCTCCTATGCAAAGCGTGGCCAGACCGGTTTTGGCGTTTCTTCTTTTCATTTCATGCAGCAGCGTGACGAGGATTCTCGCGCCGCTTGCACCGATCGGATGGCCCAGGGCGATGGCCCCTCCATTGACGTTCAAAATATCCCGGTTGAATGACAATTCCCTGCCTACCGCAAGCGCCTGGGCAGCAAAGGCTTCATTGGCCTCGATGAGCTCAATGTCCTCCATCGTCATTCCTGCTTTTTCAAGTGCCCTTCTGACAGCCGGCACCGGGCCGATGCCCATGACGCACGGATCTACCGCAGCACTGGCATTCGCTTTGATGACAGCGAGCGGCTCCAGCCCCATTTCCTCGGCCTTCCTTCTGGACACCACGACAAGCGCTGCGGCTCCGTCATTGATCCCGGATGAATTCCCGGCTGTTACACTCCCGTCCTTTTTAAATGCTGGCCTGAGCCCGGACAATTTTTCGGCGGTTGTCCCCTTCCTCGGGTACTCGTCGGTGTCAAAAACGAGAGGATCACCTTTTCTTTGGGGAATTTCGACAGGAACGATTTCATCCTTGAATTTGCCTTCTTCGATTGCCCTGATGGCCTTCTCTTGGCTCCAGGCAGCAAATTCATCCTGCTCTTCCCGGCTGATGCCAAAGCGGTCACAAAGATTTTCCGCTGTCATACCCATATGGTAGTCATTGAAAACACACGTCAGCCCGTCGCTAGTCAGGCTGTCTACAAGCTTCTGGTCGCCCATTTTAAATCCTTCTCTTGCATTCTTTATCAAATAAGGCGCCTGGGACATGTTCTCCATCCCTCCGGCAACGACAATTTCCGCATCACCCGCCAGTATCGCCTGGGCAGCAAGATGTACGGCCTTCAATCCCGATCCGCACACTTTGTTGATCGTCAAGGAGGAAACGCTTTCAGGAATGCCTGCTTTCATTGCTGCCTGCCGGGCGGGGTTTTGGCCGATGCCTGCCTGGAGCACATTCCCCATGATGACTTCGTCCACCTCCTCCGGCCTGATGCCAGCCTGGCCAAGTGCCCCCTTGATTGCTGCAGCTGCCAAATCCGGAGCCGGGACAGACTTCAGCGTTCCGTTAAAGCTCCCTATGGCCGTACGGCTTGCACCTGCAATGACAATCTCTCGTTTATCCAATGTTTCACAGCCCCCTTATTTTGGAATCATAGTCCAATTTCGATAAAACTCGCGAAAATCCTCTTTTCTTTTCTTATTTCCTGGCGGGAATTGCTGTCTCTGGCTTTCATTGCTCATGTTAATTCCTTATAATAGAACCAAGATGAAACCTTTTCACGCTAAAATTCGTATGAAATAGAGAGAAAAGTACGGGACAGGAGTCGATGTATCTTGAAGTCTTTTTTTTCTTTTTTTCTGGGAATGTTCACCGCTGCTGAAACGGTCCTGCTGTGGGTCATCCTCTATCTGGGTTTTGAGGTTCCTTTCCTGAATTCTGCGGGTATAGCACTCTTGGCGGGTACTGCAACATTTTTTGGGATCAAATGGTTTTCCGATTATAAATTCCTGAAGAAAAATAGATTGACGAGGAAGGAATACGCATATATACAAAAGAATTTAATGGAAGCCCGGCGAAAAATCGGCCGATTGCAAAAAGCCTTTTTTTCGGTCAGATCGATGGGCGCCTTTAAACAGCTTTATGAATTGAATAAACTCGCCAAAAGGATGTACGCCATCGTCAATAAAGATCCGCGCCGCTTTTACCAGTCGGAGCGCTTCTTCTTCTACCATCTTGATTCTGTGGTTGAATTGTCTGAGCGCTATGCGAAACTTGCTTCGCAGCCGGTCAAGAATGACAAAATCTATCTGTCCCTTAAAGAGACGCAAAGCACGCTCGAGGATTTGGGCGAGTCTTTAAAAAAGGATATTTACCATGTCCTGTCCAACGACGTGGACGATTTGCAATTTGAATTGGATGTGGCGAAGCACTCCCTTAAAAAATTGGAGTATCACCCCCTTGATGATGAAAGGAGTACGAAAGAATGAGTGAACCTATGAAAAAAACCGTTTTGAAAGATGACTTCCAAAGCGGATTGGATGATCTTTTATCCAATCCTTTTGGCCAGCAGGAGCTGGCATTGCAGCCTGAAACGGTGGAACAGCCTGCAGCCAAGCCCGTCAGGCTGGTGGATGCACTTCCGGATGAAAACAGGCAGCGGGCGCTGGATCTCGCAAAGCAAATCGACCCGACCAACCATCAGGCGATCATCTCCTACGGAACACAGGCACAGAGCCAGCTGCTGAACTTCTCCAGCTCCATGCTGGATCATGTCCAGAATAAAGACATTGGCCCCATCGGGGATATTTTAAATGAATTGATGAGCAAGCTGAAATCTGTTAATCCAGAGGAATTGGCACCTGAAAAGAAGAACTTTTTTGCGAAAATGTTCGGGAAGATTTCCAGCTCCATTCAGGAAGTTATGTCCAAATACCAAAAAACAGGCG
>DATBUB010000270.1:0-7955 GCA_036516555.1 Bacillaceae bacterium | reverse complement strand
CAATTTGCAGGATCTTTCTCTGATTCTTCCAAAGGTGCTTCCATCGCTGCTGCACAATACAGCTCAGGCATAGACATCATCTATCATGCAGCTGGAGGAGCAGGACTTGGAGTATTCACAGAAGCGAAAAACCTTAAGCAAAAAGATCCTGAACGCGATGTTTGGGTCATTGGGGTAGATCGTGATCAGCATGAAGAAGGAAATGTCAAAATCGGCGACGAAACGAAAAACATCACTTTGACATCCATGGTCAAACGTGTGGATGTAGCTGTCAAGGATCTGGCAACAATGGCGAAAGACGATAAGTTTCCAGGCGGAAAAGTGCTGGAGTATGGTCTTGAAGAAAATGGCATCAAAATTGCGGATTCCCAGGATAACTTGACGGAAGATGTGCTGAAAGCCGTTAAAGAATATGAAGAGAAAATCAAAAACGGTGAAATTGAAGTGCCTTCTACACTTAAATAATCATGGTTTGAACTAGCGGGCCCGGCGAAAGCCGGCCCGTTAAAAATGTTAAATGAATAACAGGTTGGACCTGGTATTCATTTAGTATTTTTAATAGAATGGATTGTTTCTATGTAAATAAGGAGAGGGTTAGGATGGATTATGTAATAGAAATGCTGAACATCCGAAAAGAATTCCCCGGCATTGTGGCAAATGACCATGTCACGCTGCAGCTGAAAAAAGGGGAGATTCATGCCTTGTTAGGAGAAAACGGAGCAGGGAAATCCACTTTGATGAATGTCCTGTTTGGATTGTACCAGCCGGAGCAGGGTGAAATCAGGGTGAATGGAAAGAAGGTCAACATTACAAGCCCTTCCGTTGCCAATGACCTCGGAATCGGGATGGTTCATCAGCATTTTATGCTTGTTGATACATTTTCGGTTACGGAAAATATTGTGCTGGGCCAGGAACCGACTTCCGGAACCTCCATCAACCTTAAAAAGGCTGAGAAGGATGTACGGGAAATATCTGAAAGATATGGACTGGCGGTCAACTCCCGTGCAAAGATAGCCGATATATCGGTAGGCATGCAGCAGCGTGTGGAAATTTTGAAAACCTTGTACAGAGGTGCGGACATCCTGATTTTTGATGAGCCTACAGCCGTTTTGACTCCCCAAGAAATCAAAGAGCTCAGCCACATTATGAAGGCGCTCATAAAGGAAGGGAAATCCATCATCCTGATTACCCATAAATTGAAGGAAATCATGGACATTTGTGACCGGGTGACCGTCATACGGAAAGGGAAGGGCATCGGCACGGTAAATGTCAGGGACACCAGTACCAATGAATTGGCCAACTTGATGGTGGGAAGGGAAGTCGTCTTCAAAACCGAGAAAAGCCCTGCTCAACCGAAAGAAAATGTATTGGAAATCAGCGCTTTGGCCGTGAGTGATTCAAGGGGAGTGCAAGCTGTAAGGGGACTGGACCTTTCCGTCAGGGCAGGAGAGATTGTCGGCATCGCAGGTGTGGACGGAAATGGACAAAGTGAATTGATTGAAGCCATCACGGGACTCCGAAGAAGTGAAAGCGGTTCAATCAAACTGAATGGCAAGGAAATTTCTAACCTGAAGCCGCGAAAAATCACGGAGTCAGGAGTCGGGCATATACCGCAGGATCGCCATAAACACGGATTGGTACTTGACTTTCCGATAGGCGAAAACATGGTTCTCCAATCGTATTACCAATCTCCTTTTTCCAAGAGAGGCATACTGGATTTCAAGGAAATTTACAAAAAGGCTTCGGCCCTTATTCAGGAGTTTGACGTCAGGACCCCAAGTGAGCATACACCTGCGCGCGCTCTTTCAGGCGGAAATCAGCAGAAGGCCATCATTGGGAGGGAAGTGGACAGAGATCCCGATCTTCTAATCGCTGCCCAGCCCACCAGGGGGCTGGATGTGGGAGCAATCGAATTTATCCATCGCCGTCTTATTGAACAGCGTGATAAAGGAAAAGCGGTATTGCTCATCTCTTTCGAACTGGATGAAATCTTGAATGTGAGCGACCGCATTGCGGTTATTTATGAAGGAAAGATTGTGGCTGTAGTGGATCCGAAAGCAACAACCGAACAGGAATTGGGATTGTTGATGGCAGGATCCAGGCAGGCTGAAGCGGGGGAAGAAACAGATGTCTAATCGCATGATGAACATTTTGATACCTGTATTTTCTGTCGTCCTCGGTCTTTTGGCCGGTGCTGTCATCATGCTGCTGAGCGGATTCGATCCTTTGGCGGGCTATGCAGCACTTTGGAGGGGAGCATTGGGGGACAGTTATTATGTGGGGGAAACACTCAGGCAGATGACTCCATATATATTTGCCGGTCTTGCAGTGGCTTTTGCCTTTAGGACCGGGCTTTTCAATATCGGTGTGGAAGGGCAGCTCCTTGTCGGCTGGATAGTGGCAGTCTGGATCGGCTTGGCCTTTGATCTGCCGAAAATGGTTCATTTGCCGCTTGCCATCATTGGGGCAGCCGTTGCAGGAGCTTTATGGGCTTTCATTCCTGGGCTGCTTAAAGCGAAGCTCCGTGTGCATGAAGTCATTGTGACAATCATGATGAACTATATCGCATTGCATGCTTCCAATTATTTTGTCCGCTATGTTCTATCTGACCGAAAGGATTCGACAGAGAGAGTATCGGAATCTGCATCGTTGAAATCACCTTTTTTCGAGTCGATCACAGACTACTCAACTCTGCATAATGGTATTTTTCTGGCATTTGCAGGTGCAGCTATCATGTGGTTTATCCTAGAGAAAACCAAAACGGGATTTGAACTGCGGTCCGTCGGCTTCAATCAGCACGCCTCAGAGTATGCAGGGATGAATGTCAGCCGCAACATTATTATGTCCATGGTCATATCCGGTGCCTTTGCAGGTCTGGCCGGAGCGATGGAAGGCCTTGGGACGTTCGGTTATGCTTCCATCCGATCCGGGTTCTCCGGTGTCGGCTTTGACGGTATTGCTGTTGCGCTTCTGGGCGGAAACACGGCAATTGGAGTACTATTGTCCGCCTTTTTATTCGGCGGCCTCAAGGTGGGTGCCCTGGTGATGCCGGAAGCGAACGTTCCGAAAGAATTGGTGGAAATCGTCATCGCTTTCATCATTTTCTTTGTGGCATCCAGTTACATGATCAAGTGGCTGATAGCCCGTTTTAAAAAGGGGGTGAAATAAGTGGAGATCATGACGATGCTTGCACTTATCATTTCTTCGACAATCATGGCAGCAGCTCCGCTTATTTTCACCGCTCTCGGAGGAGTTTTCTCCGAACGCTCCGGGGTGGTCAACATCGGCCTGGAAGGACTGATGGTCATAGGTGCGTTCAGCGCCATTGTCTTCAATCTTGCAGCCGCAGACGCATTAGGAGCGGCGACTCCATGGGTGGCTATCCTGGTTGCAATGGCGATTGGGGGCATATTTTCTCTTCTGCATGGCCTGGCATCGATCACATTCAGGGCGGATCAGGTTGTAAGCGGCGTTGCCATCAACTTCCTTGCACTTGGATTAGCATTGTTCCTTGTGAAGAAGATTTATGGGAAAGGGCAGACAGAGACCATCCTCATGAACATCAGAAAAGTGGATATCCCTTTCCTTAGCGATATACCGGTTATAGGCAAGCTTTTTTTCACCAATGTATCTTACGTTGCCTATGCGGCCATTCTGCTTTCCTTTGTTGTATGGTATGTCCTGTTCAAAACACCTTTTGGCCTGCGCTTGAGAGCGGTGGGGGAACATCCGATGGCCGCTGACACGATGGGCATCAACGTTACAATGATGCGGTATATAGGCGTATTTCTTTCGGGGGTCCTGGGTGGAGCAGGAGGTGCTGTGTATGCACAGTCACTGACGTTGAATTTCAGCCATTTGACGATCACCGGCCAGGGATTCATGGCATTGGCAGCCATGATTTTCGGAAAATGGAACCCGCTCGGAGCAATGGGTGCCGCTCTATTTTTTGGGTTTGCCCAAAGCTTGAGCATTTCAGCTTCCCAGATACCGTTTTTGGAAAATGTTCCATCTGTATTCCTTCTCATCGCTCCATACGTGCTGACCATTCTGGCCCTTGCCGGCTTCATCGGCAGGGCGGATGCACCAAAAGCCTTGGGAGATCCGTATATCAAAGGAAAAAGATAGTAAACCGGCAACAGCCTCTCTTCATACGGGAGGCTGTTTTATTTTCATCCATCGTATAATGAAACGGCATATACATATGATAAAAGATAGGACCAATCTCTATTGGTATATTATAATAACATTATGTAAACAAAAGTTGTCGAATTTCTTGCTTCGCCTTCGTATAACCGGGTATAGTGAAATTAATCGTCTAACTTGAAGGAGGAAGGCCCCATGCCCCTTGTCAGTGAACAGCAATTGGCCATGCAGGGATATACTTTGCATGTCATTGAAACGGCAAAATACAAGACCAACACCATCATTTGGAAAATGAAAGCGCCGCTTGATGAAGAAACGGTTACATATCGTGCGCTTTTACCGCACGTTTTGCAGGACAGCACAAAAAACTATCCGACCACCACTGCTTTTCGTTCCCATCTGGATGATTTGTATGGGGCTATGCTTTATGTAGATTTAAGCAAAAAAGGCGAGTACCACGTTATCACTATTTCAATGGAAATCCCAAATGAAAAATTTCTGAGAGACAAGACACCGCTTTTGCAAAAAGGAATTGATTTGCTTGGGGAAGTTTTGTTGAACCCCAATGCTGATTCGAATACTTTCGATCAGAGTATAGTGGACAAGGAAAAGCGGAACCTGAAACAAAGGATCCAGTCCATTTATGACGACAAAATGAGATATTCAAGTGTCCGCCTTGTAGAGGAAATGTGCAAGGGAGAGGCATATGCCCTGCAGGTAAACGGAGAAGCTGGCCAAGTGGACGGTATCACTGCACAGTCCCTGTTTGAATACTACAAAAGGGCATTGAACGAGGATGAGCTTGATCTTTACATTATTGGGGATATCAATGCAAGTGACGCTGAAAAATATTGTTCAAAGCTTCATTTCAACAAGCGGGAGCCTGCTGTTGTGTCCGGCGGTGAGACAGCCAAAGCAGAAAAAGTGAATGAAGTTAAAGAAGTGCAGGATCTGAAACAGGGAAAACTGAACATGGGGTATCGCACCCATACTGTTTACGGGGATCCGGATTATTTTGCCATGCAGATGTTCAACGGTATTTTCGGCGGGTTTCCCCATTCCAAGCTTTTTGTGAATGTCAGGGAAAAAGAAAGCCTGGCTTATTATGCAGCAAGCCGGATTGAAAGCCATAAAGGCCTGCTGATGGTTATGTCCGGCATTGAAAATAAAAACTATGATAAAGCGGTATCCATTATCAAGGAACAGATGGAATTGATGAAGAAAGGCGAATTCTCCGACCAGGAATTGGAACAGACAAAAGCGGTCATCCTGAATCAATTTCTCGAAGCCATCGATACAGCAAGGGGCCTGGTTGAAATCATGTACCATAATGTTGTTTCAAAGAATAAGGTTGAGCTGCAGGATTGGATCGATAAGGTGGCGGAAACAACGAAAGAAGACATCATGGGTATAGCCGCTAAAATAGAGCTGGATACCATCTATTTTCTTTCAGGACCGGAGGGGGAGCAATCATGAAAACAATTGAGTTTAAGCAGCTGAATGAAACACTTTTTCATGAAAAGCTTGAAAATGGGCTCGATGTCTACATACTCCCTAAGCAGGGATTCAACAAGACATACGCGACCTTCACCACGAAGTACGGGTCGATTGACAATGATTTTGTCCCATTGGGAGAGCAAGAATATACACGGGTGCCTGATGGGATTGCCCACTTCCTGGAGCATAAAATGTTTGAAAAGGAAAAGGGTGATGTGTTCCAGCAATTCAGCAAGCAGGGCGCATCTGCCAATGCGTTCACCTCTTTTACAAGAACAGCCTATTTATTCTCCAGCACTTCTTCTGTGGAAAAAAACCTGAAGACGCTGCTGGATATGGTTCAGGAGCCATACTTCACCGAAAAAACCGTTGAAAAGGAAAAAGGCATCATCGGCCAGGAGATCACCATGTATGACGATAATCCTGACTGGCGTCTGTATTTTGGAACAATAGAAAATATGTATCATCAGCATCCTGTTTCCATCGATATCGCGGGAACAATCGAGTCGATCTCAAAGATCAATGCCGATCTTTTGTACGAATGCTACCATACGTTCTACCATCCGAGCAATATGCTTCTCTTCATTACAGGTCCTGTGGATCCCGAAGCCATTATGAAACAGGTCCGGGATGACCAGGCCGGAAAAAGGTTTGATGAAGCATCTGAAATCAAACGCAGATTTGGAACGGAGCCGCCTGAAGTCAGGGAAAAGAAAACAGTGAGGCAAATGAATGTGCAGACACCGAAATGCATGGTAGGAGTCAAAGCCGACAATCCAGATGATACTGGAAGACAGATGCTGAAAGCCGAACTATCGATCAATATCCTTATGGATATGCTGTTCGGAAAAAGTTCCAGGCATTATGCCGAATTATATAATGAAGGACTGATTGATGAAACCTTTCAGGCAGACTATACGCAGGAGCAGGGCTTTGGCTTTGCCATGGCGGGAAGCGATACGGCGCATCCGGATGAACTCGCCGAGAAGCTCCAGTCCATCATGCTTGAAGCAGCTGATGGCCGGCATCTGAGTGAGGAAGCGCTGGAAAGGTCGAAGAAAAAGCGCATAGGAGGATTCCTGAGGTCCATCAATTCACCTGAATTTATTGCCAATCAGTTTACACGATACGCATTTAATGAAATGGACCTATTTGATGTGGTTCCTGTGCTGGAGGAATTGACGTTTGAGGACATTAAAAACGCAGCAGCTCAATTTTTCACTAAAGACAGGATGACGGTATGCCAAGTAGTGCCCAAGACAGCTTCTTGACCCGGCAGCGTGCCGGGC
Organism: Bacillaceae bacterium; assembly: GCA_036516555.1. Taxonomy (GTDB): domain Bacteria; phylum Bacillota; class Bacilli; order Bacillales; family Bacillaceae_C; genus DATBUB01. The sequence goes on along the minus strand of DATBUB010000270.1, from coordinate 1,023 downwards.
TTTTCTTTTGGTATGTAATAGGGGAGGAAATAAAGGTATGAAAAAATATGCGCTTATTACGGGGTCAACCGGAGGTATAGGAGAAGCGGCGGCACGCCAACTGGCCAGTGAGGGCTGGAATTTATACCTGCATTACAACAAGAATGAATGCAAAGCTGCTTCTCTTTTTAAAGAGCTATCCGATACAGGGATTGAGGTCATACCAATCAAGGCAGATCTTGAAAGGGCGGATGGTCCAGAGGAGCTGACAAAAGGGGTTTATCAGCTGGATGCCATAGTATACGCAAGCGGCACCGCCTCATATGGACTTTTTACCGATATGGATGATGATTCGATGGCCAGGATGATTCAGCTTCATGTTGCCAGCCCCCTAAAACTGGCGAGGGACCTGATTCCCCGCCTGTTGAGAAACCCTTCTTCCCAAATCGTATTGGTCAGTTCCATTTGGGGACAGACAGGAGCTGCCTGCGAGGTTTTATATTCAGCAGTGAAAGGGGCCCAGATATCTTTCGCCAAGGCGCTTGGAAAGGAAATGGCGGGTACCGGCCTTCGCGTGAATTGCGTGGCCCCTGGAGCTGTGGCCACCCCTATGATGTCCGCTTTTACTGAGGGGGAAATCTCGGATCTGGAGGCTGGCATTCCAATGGGGCGGCTTGCGAGGCCAAAAGAAATAGCGGATTCGATATCCTTTCTCCTATCGGATAAATCTTCTTATGTTACGGGCCAAGTACTTTCTGTCAACGGCGGCTGGTATACATAGAATTTGATTGGCCGCGGACGGTTGCATAAACTGGTTTTCGTGCGAGCATAATAACATCGAACGAAAATTCCAAAGGAGGTACAGCCATGTCAGTGCTTGAAAACTGGGATCGGTGGAAAAACTTTTTGGGAGACCGCCTGGACCAGGCTCAGGAACAGGGAATGTCCCAAGATGTTATCCATCAAATGGCCCACCAGGTTGGAGACTATCTGGCAAACCAGGTGGATCCGAAGAACGAACAGGAGAGGGTGCTGGCCGATTTA
>DATBUB010000269.1:0-1762 GCA_036516555.1 Bacillaceae bacterium | reverse complement strand
AATCCACGGGGTGCCGCCTGTAAAACCGCCGTGCGGACTGTCGTTCCATTGCATCGGCGTCCGCGCATTGTCACGCCCTTTTACATAAATGGACTCCATAATTTTTTCATGGGGAATGCCCTTTTCATGCTTTTCCTTGTACATATTGAGCGTTTCAACATCCTGGTACTGGTCAATCGTCTCAAAGCGGACATTTGTCATCCCGATTTCCTCGCCCTGATAAATATAAGGCGTCCCCTGAAGCATATGCAGGCAGGTGGCAAGCATTTTCGCGGATTCGACCCGGTACTCCCTGTCATTGCCGAAACGGGAAACGATCCGCGGCTGGTCATGGTTATTCCAATAAAGGCTGTTCCATCCGATGCCATGGAGGCCTTTCTGCCACTTTTCAAAATTCTCCTTCAGGTCGATCAAGTCCAGCGGTTTCAGGTTCCACTTTTCACCTGGCCCGCTATCAAGGCCCATATGTTCGAACGTAAAAACCATATTAAGTTCCTTATTTTCAGGATCCGTATAAACCTTCGCATGGTTTACCCTTCCGCCTGGCATCTCCCCTACTGTCAAAATATCATAATTGGAGAGCACTTCCCTGTTCATTTCCTGAAGGTATTCATGGATGCGCGGGCCGTTCATAAAGTATGGGCTGCCATCACCATAGGAAGCACCTTCATGGACGATCCCATCCGGAAGGCCGTCTACCTTTGAAATGAAATTAATGACGTCCATCCTGAAACCGTCTATTCCCTTATCGAGCCAAAACTTCATCATTTTAAAAACTTCTTTACGCAATTCAGGGTTTTCCCAATTCAGGTCAGGCTGTTTTTTTGAGAATATATGGAGATAATACCGTCCGGCTTCCTCATCATAATCCCAGGCCGGGCCGCCAAATACAGAGCCCCAATTATTCGGCTCACCGCCATCATTCCCATCACGCCAATAATAGAAATCGCGATAACGGTTGTCCCGTCCGCTTTTTGACTTAACGAACCATTCATGCTCATCGGATGTATGGTTGACGACGAGGTCCATGATGATTTTCAGACCCCGCTCATGGGCGGCGGCCAGGAGGCGGTCGAAGTCCTCCATCGTGCCGAACTCTTGCATGATGCTGTAATAATCGCGGATATCGTAGCCATAGTCATCGTTCGGGGAGTCATAAACCGGGCTGAGCCAGATCACATCGGCGCCAAGCTCTTTTAAATAATCGAGCTTTTGGGCAATTCCGTTAATATCACCGATGCCATCCCCGTCCGAGTCGTAAAAGCTCCTTGGGTAAACCTGATAAACAACACTCATTTTCCACCAATCTGACTGTTTCATGAGAGCATCCTTCCTTGCCTGTCATGCAATTTTTTAATGATTCTTCCGGCAAAATTTGTCCTTCGACCATTTTACCACTTTCCACTCGTTTTCTCATTGAATCATCTTCACTCAGATTTCCCTCAATTAAAATCTAGGCTATGTTCAATCCCCTCCGTTCCAATCAACCTTTTCGAAAATCAACACTCATCTTTAACTGGGACAAAATCTAAAAAGATAAGCATGAACAAAAAAAGAAAGGAATCATTGGCTGAAAGCAGGCAGCCGGACAGTAAACTTTGTGCCTTTGCCGGGTTTGCTTTCCACCTGAATGGTCCCTTTGATGGAATGGATGATTTTATATGTAACAGACAGGCCGACGCCAGTCCCTTTTTCTTTCGTGGAGTAAAAAGGAGTTCCAAGAAGTTTCAGCTGTTCTTTGGACATTCCCTTGCCATTATCC
>DATBUB010000268.1:0-3793 GCA_036516555.1 Bacillaceae bacterium | reverse complement strand
GCTGAGAAGCTGAAGGTGCCGATCCTTTATCTTGTAGACTCTGCAGGGGCACGTATTACCGATCAGCTCGACATGTTCCCCAACAGGAGGGGAGCCGGAAAGATCTTTTATAACCAGGTCAAATTATCAGGAATGATTCCGCAAGTCTGCATTTTGTTCGGCCCGTCTGCAGCCGGAGGAGCATACATACCTGCCTTTTGTGATATTTTGATTATGGTGGACAAAAATGCCTCTATGTATTTGGGTTCTCCCAGGATGGCTGAAAAGGTCATTGGTGAAAAAGTTTCATTGGAAGAAATGGGCGGAGCCAGAATGCACTGCACGGTGAGCGGAGTGGGGGACATCCTTGCTGTAACGGAGGAAGAAGCCATTGATACAGCACGCCGGTATTTAACCTATTTTCCCGGAAGCTTCAAAGAGAAGCCGATGAGGCATGAACCCTCTGAACCTAAACAGGGAAGGACACTTGAGGAAATCGTTCCGATAAACCAAAATGCTCCCTTTGATATGTATGAGGCTATTGATTCATTGATCGATGATGGAAGTTTCTTTGAAATCAAAAAATTATTTGCGCCTGAAATCGTTACAGGTTTCGCCAGGATGGACGGCAGGATTGTAGGGATTGTGGCAAACCAGCCAAAGGTGAAGGGCGGAGTGCTTTTTGTAGATTCTGCCGATAAGGCAGCCAAGTTCATCATGCTGTGTGATGCTTATCATATACCGCTGTTGTTTTTGGCGGACGTCCCTGGCTTTATGATCGGTACCAAAGTTGAACGTGCCGGCATCATACGCCACGGTGCAAAGCTGATTGCCTCCATGAGTTCGGCAACGGTTCCAAAAATATCAGTCATTGTCCGCAAGGCTTATGGCGCAGGGCTCTATGCCATGGCAGGCCCTGCTTTTGAACCGGATATCTGCATTGCCCTGCCTACCGCCCAAATTGCTGTTATGGGGCCGGAAGCAGCTGTAAATGCCGTTTATTCCAATAAAATCATGGCGATTGAGGATCCGAAGGAAAGAATGGCTTATGTCCAGGAAAAGCATAAAGAGTATCAGGAACATATCGATATTTACAAGCTTGCATCTGAAATGATTGTAGATGAAATAGCCGATCCCAATGAATTAAGGGATATGTTGGTGAAGCGTCTTGAGCTATACGAGACAAAGGACATCCAGTTCAGCAGCCGAAAGCATCCTGTCTATCCGGTTTAGTGAACCTCCGCTGCCAGGCCGCATGCTTCCTGCAATCGGTAAACAACTTTGCCGATTGTACAAAAGAAAGCGTGCCGGCCGGCGGCTTTTTTCTTTTTTTCAAAAGGTGATTCCCCTGCCATTTCTTTGTTTGGTACAATAGTACCGACTGGACAAGAAACGGGTGATTGAATGAAGATAGGAATTATTGGCGGCGGAGCCATCGGGCTTCTTTTCGGCGGATATTTGGGGCTGGAGCATAATGTAACACTGATGGTTAGGGGCGAGAGACAGGCTCATACCATCAACAGCAAGGGCGTCCGGGTGGAACTTGAACACTCATCGAAGACGGTTAACGTGAAAAGTATTCCCTTGTCTGAGGGAGAGATAGTTGCAGATCTTCTGATTATCGCCGTGAAACAATATCATCTTCCAGCGCTGAAGGATTTTTTGTGCTCATTGGATAAAGGGATTCCGCTTATGTTCATACAAAATGGAATGGGGCATTTAGAACTGTTGGAAACACTCCCCCAAAGGATGATCTTTGTGGCTACAGTCGAACATGGGGCATCAAGGTTAGATGAGAGAACGGTCAGGCACAATGGTATTGGGGTGACAAACATTGCCGTATACAGAGGAGATGAAGGGACAGCAGCCCGTATTCCCATAACTGGAACCGACTTTGTGTTTGTGCACAGAAAGAATTACCGGTCAATGCTCGGCGAGAAGCTTATCGCCAACGCTGTCATCAATCCACTTACAGCGATCCTCAGGGCGAATAATGGGGAACTTGTTTCCAACCCTCATTACCGCATCATCCTTCAGCGCCTATTTCATGAAATCATTCCCTTGTTTCCTGAATTGAACGAGAAAAAGATGGAACAAAATATAGTGGAAATCTGCTTGAATACTCGAGAAAATACTTCATCCATGCTAAAAGATGTTTTGAACGGCAATAAAACGGAAGTAGATGCTATTCTGGGTTATCTTGTGCATTTTGCCGAAAAGAAAAAGGTGGAAATTCCTTTGATTAATGCTTTTTATTCGATGATAAAGGGATTGGAGAAAAAAGGGGGGTAGGGTTTCAATGGGGAGTGTTGTATCCAATTTGGCTGCATTGTTCATCACCTTGCCAGCATTGTTTTACTTAACGGTGTTCATCATTGTAAAGCAGTGGACGAATGATCATCGTAAGGCCATCGATATGGCGATCAATGGCACCACTTTTATCCTCGTTGTTTCAGTGCATTTCTTGATTATTGCCATTTGGTCGAGGTCCATGGCAGGGGTCATTATCCTTTTCATGCTCATAACAGCCCTCCTTTTCTCCATACTATATTGGAAAAAGAGGGATGAGATCATTTTTGGCAAGGTTTTCAAAGGGTATTGGAGGCTGAGCTTTCTCTTGTTTTCATTCGTTTATCTTGGATTGCTCCTATATGGTATTGCAACAAGAATATACGGTTCTGTCTGGGTCGTTTCATAAAGGTTGCCTCAGAGCAGGATTTTGTCATTTTTTTATTGAGTTTGCTATACTTTATTTGAGTAAGCAAGTCACAGAAAGGAAGTACAGCACATGGTACTGGAGAGCATCGCTGTCCCGGCAACAAATCGATTCGCATCACTTTACATAGACCAGCAAGATCCTGTTAAGGATTTCTTTCATTATCCTATAACCGATGAGGTGTTTGCCCTTCGCCATACTGATTTGATGGAACGGGACTTTAACAGGGAAGGGCTTGCACAATGCATCAGAAATTATATGAAGCGCTTTCCGGTATCCGACAAGACCAATTTTTCATTGGAAAAATTGGCCAGTCCGAAATCTGCCGTAGTGATAGGGGGCCAGCAGGCGGGCTTGCTGACGGGCCCGTTATATACCATCCATAAGATCATATCCATCATTAAACTGGCCGAGGAACAGGAGAGAGAAATGGGTGTTCCGGTTGTTCCCGTTTTTTGGATTGCGGGCGAGGATCACGATTTCCTTGAGATCAATCACGTATATACTGAAAACCAAAAAAAGCTGAGAAAAATCAGCTACCCCGAATTGCCGTACGAAAAGGTGATGGCTTCGGACTTCCGTTATGATAAAGAGAAGATGCACAAATGGATCGATCTTGTAGTGGAGCACCTGGGGGAAAGGGAACATACGAAAGAAACCATGCACTTTTTACATGCCGCTGCCGAGAAAGGCGAAACCGTGACAGACATGTTCTCTTATATCATTATGGCTCTGTTTAAAGAATATGGCCTGCTCGTCATTGATTCAGCGGATAGACAGCTGAGGAAGCTCGAGGTTCCTTTATTTCAGGAGTTGATCGACAAAGCCGAAATCTTGACGGAAACAGTCCTGAATCAACAGGAACTTATAGTGAAGCATGGGTTTGGCCGGGCGATAGAATTGGATCAACATGCGTCCAACTTATTTTATTACGATGGCAATGAGAGGCTCCTCCTTGAATGGGATCCGGCACATAACCGCTTTATGACCAAGAATGGAGAGCATTCTTTCAGCAAAGCAGAACTCCAGGACATACTGACCCACCATCCGGAACGGTTCAGCAATAATGTGGTCACCCGCCCGCTTATGCAAGAATGG
>DATBUB010000267.1:0-2005 GCA_036516555.1 Bacillaceae bacterium | reverse complement strand
TCCGACTTCCATTCGTCAAGCGGCTCAGGGGGCTGGACATCATAGTGGTTGTAAAACAATAAGGTTTTGCCTGCATCTCCTTCTTCCCCTGCTGCAAAAAAACCATATACTACTGGGTTTCCTCCCAAATCATCAAGAATTCTTGCCTCGCCTCCGGCTTCCCGAATCATTTGTACGACATAGTCGACCGTTTCGGGAATGCCGAAATTTCGCGCCGAAATCGATGGAAGCCTCAAGTAATCCTTTAATGTCTCCAGCGCGCTTACAACTTCCCCGTTTGCAAGTTTCATTATTTCATCCAATCGTGAGAAACCCATCAAACAACCCCCTAAAATGATGTATACCTTCTTATTTCGTTAAGCGAAAGAATTTTCCTCCCATTTTTGAAATATTCTTTTAATAGTCTATAACAAAAATGGAGGCAAATGACTGCCTCCCTGAAAATTCTCCAGTATGCACCTAATGTGAAGCATTGGTTCCAGCGCTTCTTTCGAGTTACGAGTGAATCACCGGAACGGGCCCCTGCTTCAGCCACAACCTCGTTTTTTCCAGTTTTCCAGCTAGTCGAAGCAGGAGGTCTTCTCTTCCTTTGGCGGCGATAAACTGGACTCCGATGGGAAGGCCGTCTGGTGTTATGTGTAGGGGGACAGACATGGCCGGCTGGCCTGTGAGGTTTGCCAGCTGCGTAAAAGGCGTTCGTATCAGGCTTTTTTCTGCAAGCTGGTCGACAACGCCCATCCTTTTGAGAAGGCCGCCTGTACCTGCGCGGCCAAGTGCCATCATGGCAAATTCCTCGGCTGCCTCGGGATTTAGTTCACCAATTTTGGCAGGCGGGAAGGCGGTTGTGGGCGTTATAAAGAAATCATAGGTTTCATGAAATTCCTCCATAATATAGGCCGCCCTATCCCACTCCCTGAGGCTCGTAACAAATTCCCCCGCAGAAGTCGCTTTACCCAAGAGCCCTAACAACCAGGTCGTCGGTTCCACATCAGAGAACTTTGCTTTACGGCCGAGAACGTCCTCAAGAGCTTTTATGGAAGCCGCGACTTCCCCAAAATACATCGTCAAATAGCTGTTCGCCAATTTTTTCCCATCAATTGGAGGTTCCGCTTCTTCTACATGATGGCCCAGCTCCTCTAAAAGCTTCACAGTCTCATAGACGGCTTTTTTGCACTCCGGATCAACCCGGGTTCCGATTGGCGATGTGACCGAAAAAGCGAAGCGTATTCCTTTCTCCAGCTTCAGGGACACCTGTTCAAGATAGGAACCTTCGAATTGCGGCGCCAAATAGGCCGCGCCTTTCTCCTTTACCGCCAACTCATCAAGCATAGCGGCGCTGTCACGGACTGACCTTGACAGGACATGTTCAACAGACGCTCCCTGCCATTGCCTTCCAAATACAGGCCCTACCGGCGTCCTTCCCCTCGTGGGTTTCAGTCCGAACAAACCGCAGTACGCCGCGGGAATTCTTATGGAACCGCCCCCATCATTCGCGCCGGCGAGCGGAACCATCCCGGACGCCACCGCTGCTGCCGACCCGCCGCTCGATCCTCCTGGAGTATGGTTTTCGTTCCAGGGATTCCGTGTCGGACCATAAAGGGAGGGTTCAGTAATGCCCATCAATGCGAATTCGGGCACGTTTGTCTGGCCAACGAAGACCGTCCCTGCATTTCTCATCCGGATTACATAATTGGAATCACGGCTCGCCCGGTATTGCCGCAAAGCTCTTGAACCTGCCGTCAGCCGCTCGCCGCTAATTTCCTGGGTAATATCCTTCAGCAGCATCGGAACGCCTGTGAAAGTTCCAGCCAATTCACCGGAAGCAGCAGCCGCTCTAGCTTTTTCATACATTTTATTGATAACCGCGTTCAGCTGCGGATTAAGCGCCTCTATTCTATCGATCGCTTCCTCAACTAGTTCCTTCGGCTCAACTTCCTTCCTCCTCACAAGCTCTGCCAGCCCTAGTCCGTCAAATTGACCGTACTCCTTAAACCCCATCCTGACT
>DATBUB010000266.1:0-2050 GCA_036516555.1 Bacillaceae bacterium | reverse complement strand
GGCCAAACCATTCCGGTGGCAGGCCCATTTTTCAACTATACACGCCATGAACCCGTCGGAGTTGTTGGGCAGATCATCCCTTGGAACTTCCCGCTTCTTATGGCGATGTGGAAGCTTGGTGCTGCACTTGCGACCGGCTGTACCATCGTGCTGAAGCCGGCCGAACAAACTCCTCTTTCTGCTCTTTATCTGGCTGAGCTGATGGCGGAAGCCGGTTTCCCTCCTGGGGTTGTCAATATTGTTCCCGGTTTTGGAGAAACCGCTGGACAGCCGCTGGTCGATCATCCTGAAGTAGACAAGATCGCTTTTACCGGATCCACTGAGGTAGGAAAGATGATCATGGAAAGGGCATCCAAAACATTAAAGCGTGTCACCCTTGAGCTTGGAGGGAAATCCCCCAATATCATTCTTCCGGATGCCGATCTGACGAAAGCGATTCCTGGGGCATTAAATGGCGTCATGTTTAACCAAGGCCAGGTTTGCTCTGCAGGTTCCCGTGTATTTATCCAAAAAAAGCATTTTGATAATGTTGTTGCCGATATGGCATCACATGCCAAAAATATCAAGCAGGGGTTTGGGCTTGAGCAGGATACACAAATGGGGCCGCTAGTGAGCGCCGAGCAGCAAAACCGTGTATTGAATTATATAGAAAAAGGAATAAGTGAAGGGGCCGAACTGTTAGCCGGGGGTCAAAAACCGCGCGAGGAAGGCTATTTTGTAGAACCTACGATATTCGCCGATGTGAATGACGATATGACCATCGCCAAGGAAGAAATTTTCGGGCCGGTCATAGCTGCACTTCCATATGAGGATTTGGATGAAGTCATCAATCGGGCGAACAGCAGTGAATACGGACTGGCTGCCGGCTTGTGGACAAGGGACGTGGCAAATGCTCATTATATTGCCAATCGTCTAAGAGCGGGTACAGTATGGGTGAACTGCTATAACGCATTTGATGCAGCATCTCCATTTGGAGGGTACAAGCAATCGGGGCTCGGACGGGAAATGGGTTCCTATGCGCTCGATAACTATACAGAAGTGAAAAGCGTCTGGATCTCTATGAAGTGACAAAAGGGCAGCCTAGCAAGGGGCTGCCTTTATTCTCGGTTCATTCTGAAGCTTTTTTATGCAAAGCAACGGAAAAAAAGTGATTAAAAGAAAATTGTGAAAAAGACTTTTCTTTTTGTCTGATAAAAGGTAAAATGGTTAGAAAATAGAGAAACATTCATTTCACGAGGAGGTTTTTTGCTGACATGAAAATTATGAGTAATGAACAGCTTGTTGCCGCCTACCGGGATGCCAAGAAGAACGACCACGGAAGTGATTGGATTCGTTTGCTCAAGACAGAAATCAGGAAACGCGGCTTGAATCCGTGAACGGATAACCATATTTCTCTATTTAACTTTGCCCAGCGAATGCAGCGTGCACCCAGTGCACGCTTTTTTATGGCTTTTCAAATCTTGGCTTGCCCGGATTACATTCGGGAGCTTCCAGTTGTCCCGCTTCAGCCAGTTTGGCCAGATAATAGCATTCTTCCCGAAACATATGATCAGCCATCAATGCAGGAAAGGTTCCAAGTACTTCCGCTGATACTTCCAGTTCCAGTAACTCTTCCAAAAATGCCTGGAAGGCCCGGATTTCAAGGGCGCTTTCCCTATTTAGCCTTCTCAATGCCGGGAATTGATATTGCTGAGTCCTTACATATCCGGCAAATTCAACTGCTTTTAAATATAAATGGTCAAAATGGCGACTGAAACTCGCACTTTGCTGTTTGAGCATCTTTTCAGTTGCGTCCAGCTGGTCGTTAATAGCACCGGCATGCCCCGAGGCGTCTTGAAGCCATAAAAGATGATGGTGAAGTTCATGAACGACAGGAGGAGATTCGTTTCGGAGAAAATAGGAAAGTATCCGTTCATACTCCTCCAGTTCATTTACCATGTGATTGATGAATGTAGGGGACAAGTGTATGGTTACCCTTTTATAAAGCTGCCTTTCAAGAATCGACAATTTAAAGGTTTTCAATTCTGCCGCCGCTTGTGCCGATTGAACA
>DATBUB010000265.1:0-14785 GCA_036516555.1 Bacillaceae bacterium | reverse complement strand
TTAGGCACGCCGCCAGCGTTCGTCCTGAGCCAGGATCAAACTCTCATTGAAGTTTGTGAAGCGCAAGGATGCGCTAACAACGACGTTGCCACAGGACGTGGCGCTCTTAGTCGTTGATCCTTCTCGAATAAAGCTGGTCTTGCAATTATTGTTGACGTTGTTTCGTTCAGTTTTCAAAGATCAAACTTGCTCGTTTTGATCGTCTCTCTCTCGAGGCGACTTTTATATAATATCACGCGGTTTTATCCAAGTCAACGCCTTTTTTCATCTTTTTTTGGTGGGTGATTTTGGCTACTTTAAACAGTCAATGATTCTGCTAATACCGCTCTGTTATAGAGGATATATATACGGTATAAAACATAGGTTTCCATTAAAAAATACCTGCCGCCAAAGCAGCAGGTATTCAAACCAGGACCCACATCTGGATAAGCGCCAGCGCGGCAACTCCCGGAAGACCCAGGAATCCGGAGACGGCGGATGTGGCAAAGTTGATGGGCACGTAAAGCCCAAACTGGTTTCCTATAGCGTTTAGAAAGAAGAGGAGCATGGCTCCAATAAGAATTTTGGTCAATGATTGGCCGATCCATCGGAACAGTTTTCCCGGCATTCCAGCCATGAGAAGAAAAACGATAAGACCGATGATGGAACCGATGATGAGTGTTGAACTCAAATCTTGTCCCTCCCGAAATGAACATCCTTTCTTTCCATTCTATGAAGGGATTGTCCAAATAGAACGGAATCGTTATTTTCTCAAGGAAAAACCGGATTGTTATTTTCTCAAGGAAACGTTCCTGATTTTGGCCTCACGAAACAGATAAAAATACTTTGCCTTGGCCATAAGGGCGCGGCACTGAAGATCATCATCCGGTTCGTAGCTCATTTCGTACAGACGTTTTTGATCCAGCCACTCTTCCTTCGTACTCTCCATTAATTCAATGAGCTTCCGGTCATATTCTTTGCGCAGCTTTTTCCTTTGAAACAAGGTTTTCACCCCACCGATTTAAACTTCCCTGCGGCCTTCCAGCGCTTTGGACAGTGTGACTTCGTCCGCATATTCCAGGTCGCCGCCGACCGGGAGTCCGTGTGCAATGCGTGTGACCTTAATGCCTGACGGCTTGAGCAAACGTGAAATATACATGGCTGTCGCTTCGCCTTCGATATTCGGATTGGTGGCCAAAATGACTTCTTGTACAGTTTCGTCCTGCAGCCTTTTCAGCAGGTCCGGTATGTTTATATCCTCCGGGCCGATGCCTTCCATCGGAGAGATGGAGCCATGGAGGACATGGTATAGCCCTGTATATTCTTTCATTTTTTCCATGGCGATGACATCCTTCGGTTCCTGCACGACACAGATGACGCTGCGATCCCTTCTCGGATCCGCGCAAATGTAGCAAGGGTCCTGGTCCGTTATGTGGCCGCATACGGAGCAGTAGCCAAGGTCGCGTTTGGCGTTGACAAGGGCTTTGGCGAACTCCAGTACAGTGTCCTCCTTCATGCCCAGAACGAAAAATGCCAGGCGGGCTGCTGTTTTTGGCCCGATTCCCGGCAATTTCATGAAGCTGTCAATCAGCTTGGATATTGGTTCAGGATAATGCATATGGGTGTCCTCCTAGAATCCAGGAAGGTTTAATCCTTTTGTAAACTGCCCCATTGTTTTGTTGGTCAGTTCTTCCGCTTTTTTCAGAGCATCGTTCGTTGCGGCCAGAACCAGGTCTTGAAGCATTTCAATATCCTCAGGATCAACAACTTCCTCATTAATGTTTACTTCGACCACTTCTTTATGGCCGGATACAACAACCGTCACCATTCCGCCTCCGGCTGTGCCTTCGATTCGCTTTTCACCAAGCTCTTCCTGGGCTTCCGCCATTTTTTTCTGCATCTTTTGCATTTGTTTCATCATGCCTTGCATGTTTCCCATACCGCGCATCATTTTCATTACCTCCGCTGTTTCAGATTAGTTTTTTATTTCAACGAGATCGGCCCCTGCGAGCTTCATGGCTTCCGCTATAAGCGGGTCCTCGCCCTGGTCCTCCTCTTGTTCACCGTCTTGGTTCTGGTTCTGGAGAAATTCTTCCCGGATTTCCAGCCATTGATTCTCCGGAACGCCGACAAATTGATAGCTCTTTCCGGTGATGTCTTGTAAAAACGTTGTGGCAATCTCAATGAATTTCTGATTTTCCATGGCCATCTGGCAGTGGATTTCATACTTGAATTTAAGCACAAAAGCTGTTGGAGAAGCTGCCACCGGCTCCGCATCATTCAGCAGGGCCGATTGCGAACGCATCTGCCTGCTGTTCAGCATTTCCAGCAATTCAGCCCATCGGCTTTTGATGGCATTCAGATCCTGCCTTGTGGCGGATCCTAGTATTTCCCGGATCATCCTTGTATTTGGCTTAAAGCTCCTTGCAGTGCGAGCCGGTTTTTTGGCCTGCTGCTGTTTTGCCTCTTCCATTGGGAACCTGTTTTCTTTCAATGCCCTCAGTTCTTTTTCCAGCGAATCAATCCGGGCATACAGGTCCTGAACACCCTCCAAATCGGCAACAGCTGTCCTGGCCTCTGTCTGGCAAAGTTTGACGAGACAGACCTCCAGATAAATGCGGGCATGATTGGAAAAACGCATTTCCTGCTGAGTTTTGTTCAATACATCAATGTATTCGTATATCTGCTCCGGCTTTACCTCTTCCGCGAGCTGCTTAAACTCCTCATCCAGCATGGCCCTTTCCAGGGACTCCTCCAGGTTGGGAGCCGTTTTGTGGAGCAGCATGTCACGGAAATAAAGGATAAGGTCCTCGGTAAACCTGGCAGGATCCTTCCCTTGGTGGAGAAACTCCTCCAATGCACCGAGAGCTGAGGAGATATCATTCTCATGAACGGCTTTTGCGAGCCTGTTCAAATGGCTTTGGGCAACAGAACCGGTTACAGTAAGAGCATCCTCGACCGTGACACGTTCCGAGCTGAATGATACCGCCTGATCAAGCAGGCTCAGCGCGTCCCGCATGCCCCCTTCGGCTGCCCTCGCAATGACATGTAGCGCCTTGTCGTCATATTGAAGCCCGGACTCCGTTGCGATATGCGCCATTCTTCCGACGATATCGTGTGCAGTAATCCTTTTAAAGTCAAACCGTTGGCACCTTGAAATGATGGTGAGCGGAATCTTGTGCGGCTCGGTGGTGGCGAGGACAAAAATCACATGCTTGGGCGGTTCTTCCAGCGTCTTCAGCAAGGCATTGAAAGCCCCGATGGACAGCATATGCACTTCGTCTATAATATAGACTTTAAACGGAACCGCATTCGGTGCGTATTTCACCTTGTCGCGGATATCCCGGATTTCCTCCACTCCGTTGTTGGATGCGGCATCAATTTCGATGACATCAGGTATCGATCCATCTGTAACGCCCCGGCAGGATGGACATTCATTGCACGGTTCCGAAACGGGCATTTTCTCGCAGTTAACGGCCTTTGCCAGTATTTTGGCGGCACTCGTCTTACCGGTTCCCCGAGGGCCGGAGAACAGGTAGGCGTGCGATATTTTTTGTTGGAGGAGGGCATTCTGCAATGTTTTTGTGACATGTCCCTGCCCCACGACATCGGCAAAAACCTGCGGACGCCAAACTCTGTATAATGCTTGGTAACTCATGCGATCCTCCTCCCTCCTGACGATTTCACTTCTTCTATTATACCTTACTTGAAGGATGTATGACAAAGGCTACGTGGCATTTCCACACCTTGTTTTCTCTTTATTTCAGACAGTGAAAAACCCATCCATAAGACATGGATGGGTTTGTGTATGCAATATAAACTGCCGCGCACCTTCCTTCGACTGCGACCCATAGGCGTTACCCAAGCAGTTAGCTCGACCCAGGCTGCCCTGCGGCACATGGGAGAGTCCACTTAATGCTGCTTCCTTCCGGACCTGACATGGTTCATGGATTCCCATTGCGCAGGACCCGGGTGTCAACACCACTTACTTGGGGCAGGCCCTACAGGACCGCAGCCTCTGGAAGGGATTCAACCCCGCTGGAGCGGATTGCGGGTACAAGGCTCCGCTACTTCCCCGTCTAGCACGGCAAAATTGATACCATTTTTCATGGCGCATCTGTTGTGCGCTTGATTCATTATACTACCTTTTTTTGAAAAAATCAATGGCTGCCTCCAGGCTCCTGCGCGGTATCTTTTTCCGCTGACCTCTCCATTTCCCGCCGCTTTTTCTTTTCTTCCCGGAGCTTCCGGAAAAATTGGCTGAGCAGCTGTCCGCACTCCTCTTCCAGGACCCCGCCCACGACTTCGCTCTGGTGGTTGAACCGCTCATCCGCAAGCAGGTTCATCAAGGTGCCGGCACAGCCGGCCTTCGGATCCGGCGCGCCGTATACAACCTTCTTAATGCGCGACAGAATGATGGCTCCGCTGCACATCGGGCATGGCTCAAGGGTCACGTATAATTCAGCCCCCTCAAGCCTCCAGGTTCCCAATTTCCTGCAGGCTTCCTGGATGGCGATGAGTTCGGCATGAGCCACGGCATTTTGCTCCGTTTCACGCAAATTATGGGCCGAAGCGATCACTTCTCCATCCAGCACAAGAACGGCGCCGATCGGGACTTCCCCCATTTCGCCGGCTTCTCTTGCTTTTTCAATGGCCATCCTCATGTATTGTTCCGTACGGTCCATTCGCAGGCTCTCCTCAACATATGGTTTGAAACCATTTTATCAAAAGACGCCGAATCATCATAACAGCATTATTCCAATCATACAATGGAGACAGCCATAGATTTGTTAAAAAGGGGGATGGAGATGCAGATTCACGTTGTACAGACCGGCGAAACGCTAACCGCCATTGCATCCAGATACAGTGTGCTTCCGGAAGTGATCGCCGAAGCCAACGACCTTCCGGATCCGAACCGCCTTGTGGTCGGACAGGCGCTGGTTATTCCGATTGTCGGCCGGTTCTATTGGGTTCAAAGCGGGGACAGCCTGTGGTCGATCGGGAGAAGATTCGGGATTTCCTATCAGGAGCTTGCACGCATTAATGCCATACCGGTCAACCAGCCACTAAGGGTTGGTCTAAGATTGTATATTCCGGAAAGGCCTAAAAGGGATGGGGAATTTCTTGCCTATGTAGAACCGCTCGGAGGAACAGTGTCGGAAGCGCTCGAGGAAAGCGCCCGAAACGCGGCGCCCTATTTGACTTATTTGGTCCCCTTTGCGTATTTGCCGAGGCGGGACGGCTCCCTGACTCCCCCGCCGCTCAACCAATTTCCTGCCATTGCCAGGGCAAACGGCAACATGCTCGTCATGGCGATCGCAAACCAGGAGGAAGGCCAATTCAGTTCTGAACTGGCCCATATCCTTTTGACGAACGAGCAAGTACAGAACACCTTTTTGAACAATATCGTCAATGAAGCACGGCGGGTCGGGTTTGGGGATATCCACTTTGATATGGAAAGGATTTTGCCGGAAGACCGGGAAGCCTATAACCGTTTTCTGAGAACCGCACGCGACCGGCTGCACAGGGAGGGGCTGCTTATTTCCACAGCGCTAGCCCCGAAGACAAGCGCGGAACAGGCGGGAGAATGGTATGAAGCCCATGATTACAGGGCCCACGGTGAAATCGTCGATTACACATTGATCATGACCTACGAATGGGGATACAGCGGCGGCCCGGCGATGGCGGTTTCCCCTATTGGACCCGTGCGCAGGGTTCTGGAGTACGCCATCACCGAAATCCCTCCGGGGAAAATATTGATGGGCCAAAATCTGTACGGATATGACTGGACGCTCCCATTTGCGCCGGGGACAACGGCGAGGGCCGTCAGCCCGCAGCGGGCCATTGAAATTGCAGCCGCAAACAATGTGGCCATTCAATACAGCAGCGCTTCACAGGCTCCTTTCTTTAACTATACCGATAATGAAGGGCGGACCCATGAGGTCTGGTTTGAAGACGCACGATCCATCCAGGCAAAATTTGATCTCGTCAAGGAGCTGGGTCTGAGGGGTGTCGGCTATTGGAAACTCGGGCTGCCGTTCCCTCAGAATTGGCTGCTGATCACGGATAATTTCAATGTGGTGAAAAGATAACCTTTTTTCAATGGCTCTTCTGAGGAGCCATTTTTTTATTCTTCGGCCATTCCTTTCCTGTCTGGACTATAATAAAATAGCAAAGAATGTCGAAATCAAAGATAGAGGGGGCTGATAACATGCGTAACATTCCTTTTATAGCGGTGGAAGGGCCAATCGGGGTCGGGAAGTCCTCTCTGGCGCAGGCCATTTCGGAACAGTTCGGTTTTTATCTGCTGCAGGAAATCGTGGATGAAAATCCGTTTTTACATAAATTTTATGAAGATATCTCAGAGTGGAGTTTTCAGACAGAGATGTTTTTCCTATGCAACCGCTACAAGCAGCTGGAGGATACGGAAAGGGAAAGGCTGGAGCTGGGAACGCCCGTAGCTGCCGATTATCACGTGTTTAAAAACCTGATTTTTGCCAAGAGGACTTTGAAGGAAGATCAATATGCCAAGTATGTTCAAATATACGATATCCTCATGAGGGATAAAATAAAGCCCAATGTAGTGGTGTACCTGACGGCCGGACTGGATACGCTTGTGAACCGCATTGGTAAACGCGGACGGGACTTTGAAAAAGCGATGAGCCCGGATTATTTGGTCCAGCTGGCAGCTGATTATGAGATTTTTATGGAAGAATTTGAACGGCAGCATCCCGGGGTGCCGGTCCTCCGCTTTAATGGGGACAAGCTAGATTTCGTTGCAAACGAGAAGGACCGCCATCATATTTTTTCAAAAATCGGGGACACATTGGAAAAAGGAGATCAGTTTCATGGATTTGCGAACAAAGTATAACATACCGAAGGATGCAATCATCACGATCGCCGGTACGGTGGGAGCCGGAAAATCAACCATGACCCGGACACTGGCGGATGCCCTGGGATTTAAAGCATCGTTTGAGCAGGTGGACACCAATCCCTACCTCGATTTGTTTTACAGTGATTTTGAGCGGTGGAGCTTCCATTTGCAAATTTACTTTTTGGCTGAACGCTTTAAGGAACAGAAGAGGATGTTTGAAACCGGCGGAGGATTCGTCCAGGACCGTTCGATTTATGAAGATACAGGCATCTTCGCCAGAATGCATTATGAAAAAGGAAACATGACAGAAGTGGATTACCATACATATCTCAGCCTGTTTGATGCCATGGTCATGACACCCTATTTTCCAAAACCGGATTTGCTCATTTACCTGGAGGGGCCGCTGGACGACATCATCAACCGGATTCATCTTCGCGGACGTCCGATGGAGCAGCAGACGCCGGACTCGTACTGGATAGAGATGTACCGGCGCTATGAGCAATGGATTGAAGATTTTGACGCCTGCCCGGTCCTGAAGCTGAACATCAACCACTATGACCTTTTGGGTGACAGCGGTTCTGTTGAAGAGATTATCAGGCAGGTCGGCGAAATCATCCATCAATAGACAAAATGAAAGTGCCAGGGACACCCTGCGGAAACGCAAGGGCACCCTGGCACTTATAATCTCCAATATATGCGCGTTGGTTATGGCGGAGGAAGAGGGATTCGAACCCCCGCGCGGTTTAACCCGCCTGTCGGTTTTCAAGACCGATCCCTTCAGCCAGACTTGGGTATTCCTCCATGGCAACAAAAATTATTGTAACAGCGTATTTTTGGATTGTCAACAAGCTTCTATACGAAAAGAAAGCCTGCGGTTAAACCTCCGCAGGCTTCAGTGCTTAGCCGATGATTTCCCGATCTCTCATATACGGACGAAGAACCTTTGGGACTTCCACCGTTCCGTCTTCACGCTGGTAGTTCTCAAGGATGGCCGCAACGGTTCTTCCGATCGCCAATCCGGAACCATTCAGCGTGTGGACGTGCTGAGGCTTCGCATTTGGCTCAGGGCGGAAACGAATGTTGGCGCGCCTTGCCTGGAAGGCCTCAAAGTTGGAGCAAGAAGAAATTTCACGGTACGTACCGTAGCTTGGAATCCAAACTTCCAGGTCATACTTTTTCGCAGCGGTAAAGCCCAGGTCGGCCGTACACATGCTCATGACGCGGTAAGGCAGATTAAGAAGCTGCAGGACCTTTTCTGCATGGCCCGTCAATTTTTCCAGTTCTGCATAAGAATCCTCCGGCTTAACGAACTTCACCAACTCCACTTTGTTGAACTGATGCTGACGGATCAGACCGCGTGTGTCGCGTCCTGCAGATCCCGCTTCAGAGCGGAAACAGGCGCTGTAAGCGGCATAATTGATAGGAAGTTTATCTCCGTCAATTATTTCGTCCCGGTGGTAGTTTGTCACTGGCACTTCCGCAGTCGGAATCAAGAAATAATCTTCACTTTCCACAAGGAAGGCATCCTCCTCGAATTTTGGCAGCTGGCCCGTCCCCGTCATGCTCGTCCGGTTTACGAGATAAGGAGGTATCATCTCTTCATAGCCATGTTCCTCCACATGCAGGTCCAGCATGAAGCTGGCAAGTGCGCGTTCCAGGCGGGCGCCAAGGCCTTTGTAAAAAACAAACCGGCTTCCGGTCACTTTGGAGGCACGTTCAAAGTCGACTATTCCCAGGTTGGCGGCAATCTCCCAATGAGGCTTCGGCTCAAATCCAAACTCACGGACCTCGCCCCATTGGCGGATTTCCACATTGTCGTCCTCCGTCTCGCCCACCGGTACGCTTTCGTGAGGGATATTCGGAATGGACATCAACAAAATTTCCAGTTCTTCTTCCACTTCACGGATAGTGTTATCGAGATCCTTGATGCGGTCCCCCACCTCACGCATTTCGACGATGAGATCATCCGCATTTTGCTTTTCTTTTTTCATCTTTGCAATTTGCTGGGATACTTCATTGCGTTTGCTTTTCAGCTGTTCTGCTTCGGCAATGCCCTCCCTGCGCTTTTTGTCGAGTTCTTCAAACTTGTCAAAGTCACTTAGATCTTCGCCCCGGTGCTTCAATTTTTCCTTGATTTCTTGAAAATTGGCTCTGAGCAATTTGATATCAAGCATAATCCTTCCTCCTTAAATGATGAAGTAAGCGGGAAACAAAAAACTCCCATCCCCATGAAAGGGACGAGAGTTACCCGCGTTGCCACCCAAATTGAAAGCGTGTCGCTTTCCGCTTAAACAGATAACGGGTTTGACCCGAAAATGCTTACTAGCCATCATGGCATTCGGCATTTTGCTCGAGGAGGGATTCGCAGGAAGCACCGCCGATTCTCACCAGCCACCGGCTCTCTGAAGGGAAACATTCCTGTTACTATTTCCTCTCAACACTTTAGCTATCATAATTTTGCCCATACTATACTACATTGGCATTTCAATTGCAACTGTTTCACTTTTTGATGACTTTACCATTTCCAGGAAGCAACCGGTCAGCCGATGGTCGTCCGTCAATTCCGGATGGAAAGAGCATCCGAGGAACTGGCCTTCCCGTGCCAGAACAATCCGTCCATTATGTTTGGCAAGGACTTCGACGTTTTCGCCTGCCGCTGTGATATGGGGAGCCCGTATAAAGACCGCGTTCATCGGTCCCTCAATGCCGGCAATGTCGAGATCTGTTTCAAAGCTTTCGCGCTGGCGGCCGAAGGAGTTGCGCTCAACCGTGACATCCATCAGTCCGAGGTGCGGTTCGTCATAACCTTCTATCTTCTTCGCCAGCAGGATAAGACCTGCACAGGTTCCGAACATCGGTTTTCCGGCAGCGGCAAACTCTTTCAAAGGTTCCATGAAATGATACTTATCAAGCAAACGGCGCATCGTTGTGCTTTCACCGCCAGGCAGGATCAAACCGTCAAGCTCTGGCAGCTGTTCGATGCTTTTGACGACAACCGCTTCCGCTCCGCAGGCTTCCACCGCATTCACATGCTCCCTGACTGCACCCTGCAACCCGAGAATCCCAATTTTAACGGTGTTTCCCATGCTTACCACCCGCGGTCCTGCATGCGGTTTTCCGGAGCCAATGTGGAGATTTCAATCCCTTTCATCGGCGTGCCAAGACCTTTGGAGAGCTCGGCGATTTTAGCATAATCCTGGTAATGTGTCGTTGCTTCCACGATGGCACGGGCGAATTTCGCAGGGTTTTCGGATTTAAAAATACCGGAACCGACGAACACCCCGTCAGCGCCCAGCTGCATCATCAGTGCAGCATCCGCCGGAGTGGCGACACCGCCTGCTGCAAAGTTGACGACCGGCAGGCGGCCAAGGCGTTTGATTTCAAGAAGAAGCTCATACGGAGCACCCAAAAGCTTTGCTTCCGTCATGATTTCGTCTTCATTCATGTTCACAACCTTGCGGACTTGCGCATTTACTTTACGGATATGGCGCACAGCCTCGACAATGTTTCCTGTTCCCGGCTCGCCTTTTGTACGCAGCATGGAAGCACCTTCTCCGATACGGCGTGCCGCTTCGCCGAGGTCACGGCAGCCGCAGACAAATGGAACGGTATAGTCTCTTTTATTTAAATGAAACTCCTCATCAGCCGGAGTCAATACTTCACTTTCATCGATATAATCAACACCCATCGCTTCAAGAACACGCGCTTCCACGATATGGCCGATACGGGCTTTTGCCATGACAGGGATGGAAACAGCCGCCATTACCTCTTCAACAATCGTTGGATCCGCCATTCTGGCAACTCCGCCAGCTGCACGTATATCAGAAGGCACTCTTTCAAGAGCCATGACAGCTACTGCGCCGGCTTCCTCAGCTATTTTTGCTTGTTCGGCATTGACAACGTCCATAATGACGCCGCCTTTTTGCATTTCGGCCATGCCGCGTTTAACACGATCAGTTCCAGTCCTCATTCCTTGTCGCCCCTTTTAGATGTTCATCTCTCATTTTTCTGCCTATTAAAACAATCGGAATAATATGATTCCAATTTCAGTATTCTATAAAAATATCCCCCTGTCAATACAGGGGGAGGAGGTAATTTAATCAATAATCTGATTAAAACCAGCCTTTGACCATATCAGCAGCACCGTTCCAAACATCTGCGAAAAAGCCGCCGGCTCCTCTCATCATGAGGACAAACCAGTTTGCTTTTTCCACCTTTTCAGCCGTTACCATGTCAACAGATTGACCGGATCCTGAAATATAACCCAGGTTATCCGAACCGCTGTTTTCGACTGTCAGGCTCCCTACCTTTTCCCCTTTTTTCATCGGGGCTGTGACCGTCCCTTTTTTCACTTTCTTTTTATCTTCTTTAAAGACCGCTTTGTATGACTTCTCATCGCCGTTCTTCACCACAAGCTTCAAAGGCTCTTTCGAGTGGATAGCAACAGATTTCTCTTTTCCTTTGTCCACACCAAGTGTCTTATGTCCTTTCACCTGATGGTTCTTCGGATACAATTCTTTAATTGAAAAATTGGTGAAAGCATAGTCAAACAGCTTTTTCGTTTCTTTAAAACGGGAGCTGTAATCTCCTTTGCCGTTCGGGCCTTTGGCATTCATGACAACCGAGATGACACGCACGTCATTTCGCTTGGCCGTTCCGGTAAAGCAGTAGCCGGCAAAGTCAGTGGTGCCGGTTTTAAGTCCATCGACACCGGGATACTCAAATATTAGGGAAGGAAGCATCCAGTTCCAGTTTTTCATGGGACCTGGCATCGTACGGAATTCTTTTGTCGGGATGCTGGTTGTTTCAAGTACTTCAGGATAATCCTTCATCAGCCTCATGGCCAATGTGGCCGTATCTTTGGCTGACATGACATTCTCGTCCTCCGGGCCGGTGCCATCCGGATGTTTGCCTTTCAAATCACGGTTGTTTAAACCGGAAGAGTTGACGAATTTATAATGTTCCAAGCCAAGCTCTTTGGCTTTATCATTCATCATTTTAATAAATGCGGTCTCAGAACCGGCAATGGCTTCTGCTATGGCGATGGTGGCACCGTTCGCAGAGTAGATGGCCATGGCTTCGTAAAGCTCCCGGATTGTAAACTTTTTACCCGCTTCCAGAGGCGCATTTGATAGATTTGTATCGATGGAAACCAAATGAGCATACTCGCTGATCGTCTGCTCCTGATCCCATTTTATTTTCTTTTCTTTAATGGCTTCGAACATGAGATACTCGGTCATCATCTTGGTCATGGATGCGATTCCGAGTGCCGCTTCTTCATTTTTTGCATATAAAATTTTGCCTGTACTCGCTTCTATTAAAATAGCTGCATCAGCATTAATATTTAGTGTATCCTCTGCCGCTGTTTTAGCAGGAAGCTGCAGCATGCCCGCAAGCATGAATATCGCCATGAAAAATGCAACAAGACGTTTTGTACTTCTTTTCTTCACATGTAAGCCCTCCAACTGTATATGTACACTTTTGTCATTTTAACATAGAAATAGTCGATTGAGTAGGTAATATTGGCAAGGAAAAATGGACAAAAAAATGGCAGAAGCCCATGTACAAGTTGCTCACGGCTCTGCCATCCTCTTTATTACATTCATATTACATTTTTATGATTCGATGTTAGGACAGGGAATAGTTTGGCGCTTCTTTTGTAATCTGCACTTGATGCGGATGGCTCTCGCGGAGACCTGCACCTGTCATGCGGATAAACTGGGAATGTTCATGGAAATAGGCCAAGTCAGGCGCCCCGCAGTAGCCCATGCCGGAGCGCAGGCCACCTGTCAGCTGATACAGGGTATCGGCCAGCGGCCCTTTATAAGGCAAGCGTCCTTCTATGCCTTCCGGAACAAATTTTTTCGCATCTTCTTGGAAGTAACGGTCTTTTGAGCCTTTTTCCATGGCACCGAGAGATCCCATTCCGCGGTATACTTTAAAGCGGCGACCCTGGTAAATTTCCGTTTCACCCGGGCTTTCGGAGGTACCGGCAAGGAGGCTGCCGAGCATGACCGCGTTACCTCCGGCTGCCAGCGCCTTCACGATGTCTCCGGAGTACTTGATGCCGCCATCTGCAATGATGGTTTTGCCATGTTTTCTTGCCTCGGTCGCACAGTCGTATACCGCTGTGATCTGAGGCACGCCGACACCAGCAACCACGCGTGTGGTACAGATGGATCCAGGACCGATACCGACTTTGACGATATCAGCTCCAGCTTCAATGAGGGCCCTTGTCCCTTCAGCTGTAGCCACATTACCTGCAATGATGTTCAGGTTTGGATAAGCCTCCCGGATCTGTCTGACGGTAGCCAGTACGCCCGCAGAGTGGCCGTGCGCTGTGTCAATGACGATGACATCCACCTGGGATTTGACAAGTGCTTCAACACGTTTCATCGTATCCTTTGTTACGCCGACTGCCGCTCCTGCCAGAAGACGTCCTTGCGGATCTTTTGCCGAGTTCGGGAATTCAATGACTTTTTCAATATCCTTGATGGTGATGAGTCCCTTAAGCACTCCATTGTCATCAATCAGCGGAAGTTTTTCAATCCGATGCTGCTGTAGAATCTGCTCCGCTTCTTCAAGGGTTGTTCCTACAGGAGCCGTAACCAGGTTTTCCTTTGTCATCACATCGGTGATCAGCAGGGAATAATCCTGGATGAACCTCATATCACGGTTGGTGATGATGCCAACCAGAATTTTATCTTCTTCATTATTGACAATCGGAACACCGGAGATCCGATATTTACCCATCAAATGTTCAGCATCATATACTTTATGCTCTGGGGTCAGGAAGAATGGATCTGTAATAACGCCGCTTTCTGATCGCTTTACCTTATCTACCTGCTCAGCCTGCTGCTCAATGCTCATGTTTTTATGGATGATCCCCAGTCCGCCTTGGCGAGCCATGGCAATGGCCATTTGGGACTCTGTCACCGTATCCATGCCGGCGCTGATAATGGGGATGTTTAATTTCAGCGTGCTGGTCAATTCCGTCTTCAGGCTTACCTGATTTGGCAACACCTCAGATTTCGCCGGAATCAGCAGTACATCATCAAATGTTAGTCCTTCTTTTGCAAATTTAGATTCCCACATTTTTTCGTCCCCCTGCCCAAAATATTATTAGTAGGTTATCAATTGGTTAAAATACTGTCAAGGAAATGAGGAGATATTCAATTTTTCAAATTATTTGGAGGTGTTCCTTCTGCTATACCAAGAAAATACATGGATGCACCTCAATTACTTTCAATCGGCCTCCACCACCCGCCGCTTCCTGAGAAATTGCTATGAGCAACAGGATCTGCCGGAAAGGGAATTGAAGAGCTACGATAACTGCTATCCCTTCATGTATTATTTGGAACAGGGAGAATTATATTACACGCAGGCAACATTTTCTCCTCTATCCATCAAACCCGTCTTGCTTTTTTACGGCATGATCCACTTGCTGAAAGCCTGCCTGCTGACAGTCGACCCGGTCTATCCTGGTACAACCTCCGTCCTCGCACATGGTGTGACGACAAGAAAAAGAAAAAAACAGCAATATCAATTTTTCAATGATGAAGTGAAAGTCCAAAAAAATGGCCTGTGCACCCACTTTGCCGAACGGATGTTTCACGTGAAACAGCTGGAGGGTGAAAAATTCAAAATGGGTCCGCTTCTTGAGCTGATACCCGAACTCAGTGACTTGTTCCTCTTTGCAACGGGTTCAGGTAAAATGCACTTTCTCGAGGAGGCCGGAAAAAACCGATGGTTGATTCCATCTGTAGCAGCTGAGTCCTATTATATGGATGACAGCAGGCTGAAGGAATATTTAAATGAAAAGCACATAGGTCCGATCCCTTGGGTGGATGGAAGTCTTCCTGGATTGGCGGTTGACAGTTCCGTGTCCCCCTTAAAGCCGCCTTTTCGTTTTGATTTTATTTCGGGCCGCTA